>JAVHYG010000028.1 GCA_031119195.1 Rickettsiella sp.
ACTAATTTCCAGCTTCAAGCTCATTGGCTAATCGTCCCAACATTTTTTTAAAAAATTCTTCAGATTTCTTTTTATCAAGATATCCGCCTTTTTCGGCAAGTTTAACTTTTTCAATAAGTAGCAGTTCGTCTAAGTGTTTTAAATGAAGATACTCTTTATAATCCAACAAGGTGGCAAGTTCTTTACCCGAACGTTCAATAATGACGTCCTCTCCTCGCTGGACTATATCTAAAAAGTGACCAAAATGTGTTTTAATTTCTGTAGCTGTCGCCTTCATAAAATAATCGTTTTGTATAAACGCCTCTTAATGATTAATTAGTTCAATTATATATAAATTGGTTGAATTGGTCAATACATTAACCATGTACCACCTCGTCTTTCCAATAATCGGCTTCATCTTCGTGAGAGAAATACTTGGCATTAAACGCTTGTTTGTCTTCTTCTTTTTCTAAGGCGTTATCAATGCAATAGGCGACTTGTGCGTCATATTGCCTACTTCCTTCAATTACAATTCGAGTAAGATACTGATAAAGCTTTTGTAAGCTAGCGAGAGAGCCTTTCTTCTCAAAAACATTGGCTAATATTTGATTGAAACCGTCATAGTCAGCATCAATCGCTAAGGTTTTATTTTCACGAAGTGCTGCAATACCTAATGCCCAACGCATGGATTTCATTGAGTTCGTTGTAACAAGAGACACCTTGATCAGATACGGCTTGTTGAATAAGACCATCAAAATCATCAAAGACAGGTTCTTTTTTAGGATCAGGCATAATCCATTTAGCATTACTAGAATCAACAGCTTTGCCAAGTTCTATATGTGGTACTGGATTAGCCATGAGCCACCTCCTGACTTTCTCCCTTCTTTTTGTTAAGTACCTTTGCTAATTCTTTATCATAAAGCTCAAAACCATCGTAGGAATTGAGCTCATCAGCGGCGTTTAGTAGCATGTGCTTTAATTTCGTAAGGTCACGGTCTACTTCTCTAAGCAAGCTTTCTCCTCGCAATTGCCTCACATTCAAGCTAAGCAGGGGAAGATAAGGATTTTCACCAGCGTCTATAGCACTATGCGCTTCTTCAATATTTATTTGGAATGATTCTAAAAACATCTCTAAGCTTTTCGTTAAATCATCCAACGGAAGACCCGATTTAGCATTTAGAAATGTATTTAAATCTTCAATTAAATTCTTGATGAGTTCTGATATTTGGTAGCACTCTGATAGATAGTCGCTGGCAGGTTGTCTTAGACAGACGAATTGATTTAAACTGACGCTTGCGGTCATAACTGGCTCCTGAGATTAGTTAAGGTTGCTGGTTGTGTTTGTCCCTAAGGTCTTGACCACCTTGGGGGACGCATCTTTATTTCAAAAATACTATACCATGGTTACATGGTCATAGCAACCTTGTTTTCCTGTTTCCAGTAAATCTTGGTTATGTTAATATAAAATTACATTTCTAGTATCTGAACATTTTAGAATGCCTATCAAGAAACTTACAAACCCTGCAAAGAAAAAGCGATTCAATATGAATATTGAAACTTCTGACGAACTTAGAAAAGCTTTTAAGGCAAAAGTGGTAATGAATGGAAAAACTGTAAAAGATGTTATTGAAGAGTTTATGAAAGAATATATTAAAAAACATTGATATTAGCCATTCAAAGCTAGTTAATTTTCAAATATCCTTCATTTATAGCATATTTTTTATTTCTTAGCTCGACTAGAATTTGCTTATTTAAAGCCTATAAGGAAAATAAATAGAATGAGCACACCTACTCCACACGATGCTATATTTAGAAAGTTCTTTAGTGACATTTCAGTAGTTAATACTTTCTTTCAAGCTTATTTACCTGAAAAAATTAAGGAAAGATGCGATTTTTCTACACTTAAGATCGAACCCGGTTCCTTTATTGACGATGATTTAAGCCAACATCATTCGGACATTTTATATTCCTTGAAAATAGATGGGCACAAAGGTTACGTTTACATTAATGTCGAACATCAAAGTACGCCTCAGGAATTGATGCCTATTCGTATGTTCCGCTATAAATTAGGTATCATAAAACAGCACCTTGGCCAAGGTTATAAAAAAGCACCCGCAGTTATTCCCATCCTTTTTTATCATGGAAAAAGTCCATACCCCTATAGTTTAAGGCTTATTGATTGCTTTGAGGATAAAGAATTTGCACAAGAACACTTCTTTGGTGACCCTTTGATGGTAGATTTAAATCTAAAGTCAGACGACGAATTTTATAAACATAAAAAGCTTGGCCTTTTAGAACTAGTTCAAAAACATATTTTTAAAAGGGACCTGGACAACATTGTCGGAGAACTGGTTAAGCTTGTTGAATCTACGCAACCTGAACATGATTTGTTCAATGGATTGGTATATTATATGTTATTAATAGGTCAAACGCGTAACGTCAACAGGGTTATTGAGAAGCTTAGAACTATCGAAAATTACGAAGAGGATGTTATGAACGCAGCACAGCAACTCCAACAGCAAGGCCTACAGCAAGGCCTACAGCAGGGCCTACAGCAGGGCCAACACAAGGAAGATTTAATTATTGCTAAGAGAATGCTAGCACGGGGCTATGGCCGAGAAGAAATTAAAAAAATCACGCATCTTTCTGACCAAGATTTACTCAATCTTGAAGACTAACTAAAATTAACAAGGATGTAAGTATGCGTTATTCTCTAAACCCTGAGCTAAACGCGATACTTGCAATATTAAAAACTATACAGGCGTTGAAGAGAAGGATTTATTAAAAAAGTGATGTACCAGTTTTGTACCAGGCTAAAACTGAATGTGAAAAAATTGTAGTAGTTTTTAGTAGCTTGTTTAAGTTGCAAAGTATCACAAGTGTTTGATTATTAATGATTTTTTATTATGTATAGCAGATTATGAGTCCGCTGCTCTAACCAACTGAGCTATGGGCCCTTAAGGGAGGTAGATTGTAATCAATTTATAAAAACTTAGCAATTTCATTTAATTATCTCTTATTTTTCATTGACTTATAATCTAATCTCGTTCTCTAATGCGCTATTGTGTGTAAATAATATTAAGTACTTACTATCTTAATTTGACCCCGTATGTTTTCTTGCGGGACTTTTGCGGGAGCTAGTAATTTTTTTGCTTAACAAGTGAGTTGCTCTGCTCACTAAAAATTTTGGCCTTCGTGTCCCCAAAATTTGTTCGCATGACGCGACTGAAATTAAGCCGCGTTCCCCTTTAATACCTTACTATGGCTTCCATTATAGGAATTTAATTTTCCCACTTCGTTCATGTTTTCATAGCCCAGATAGTTGCTTAATTCAGCATTCAGCGATTTTTATAACACTGCTTTCATCAGCTGCTTAAATATCCCTTCTGGAACAAATAAATCGTCTTGTTACAGTTCTTAGCCAATTCAGTTATTAAATTTTCATTGAATACACTTTGTTTCTTAGTCATAGTTAATCTTCTCAAGTTATTATTTTTTATGATTAATTCTACAACTAGTTACACAACTTAGTTTACAGATTGAATTATTTTAGACGATGCATATTTACACATTGGTGTAGATCAATTCTATGAGAATTAATATGACTTTTAATTTACCGAATAGTAACTTAGCATCATTTCTCACTCGCTATTTTGTTATAAAGAGTATATATGGCTAAATATTATTGCTCTTGAGGAAGAAAGCTACGCAAAGGTTCTGCGCGTGTAGGGTGGCGTAATTTACGTAGTGCCTTTGCTTCAATTTGTCGGATACGTTCGCGGGTAACATCGAATTGTTTGCCCACTTCTTCTAAGGTATGATCGGTATTCATGTCGATACCAAAGCGCATCCGCAATACTTTAGCTTCACGCGGTGTAAGCGTTGCAAGAACTTCGTTTACGTTTTCTCGCAAACCTTCAATTGTAGCGGCATCGATCGGTGATAATGCGGTGGTATCTTCAATGAAGTCACCTAGATGTGATTCACCGTCTTCTTCTCCAATAGGTGTTTCCATTGAGATAGGTTCTTTGGCAATTTTAAGAATTTTTCGAACTTTATCTACAGATAATCCCATTTTTTCACTAAGTTCTTCAGGCGAAGCTTCTTTACCTGTCGCTTGTAGCATTTGACGTGCGATACGATTGAGTTTATTGATAGTTTCAATCATATGAACCGGAATACGGATAGTACGTGCCTGATCGGCAATGGAACGTGTGATCGCTTGACGTATCCACCAGGTTGCATAAGTTGAAAATTTATAGCCGCGACGATATTCAAATTTATCGACCGCTTTCATTAAACCAATGTTTCCCTCCTGTATTAAATCGAGAAATTGTAAACCACGGTTCGTGTATTTTTTCGCAATCGAAATAACAAGACGGAGATTAGCTTCAACCATTTCTTTTTTAGCACGTCGTGCTTTAAATTCTCCTGCAGACATTTGACGATTAATTTCTTTTATTTCCAAGATTGTCATGCCAACCGATTTTTCTAAATCCCGTAATTTATTTTGTGCAGCAATAATAGGAGCTTGTACTTTCTTTAATGCTATGGCATAGCTTTTTTTTGATGAAATATGCTTTTTAAGCCACTGCTCATTGGTTTCATTTTTTGGAAACGAGGCAATGAAAACTTGGCGCGGCATTTTGGCATTATTAACACATAAACGCATGATACTTCGTTCCTGAGCACGAATTTCTTCTAAAGAAGAACTCAGTTTTCGTGTTAATTTATCGAGTTGGCGGGGTATCAGCTTAAATTTGGTAAAGACATCAGAAAGTAATGATGCTTGTTTTAATGTTTTTTTATCATGCCGACCATATTTAGTTTGTGTTACTAAAAAAGTTTCATAGAGTGTTTTTAATTCAGCAAATCGAGCATGAGCAAGTTCGGGATCAGGGCCGCTATCGTTATCCAGTTCATTAAATCCTTCATCATCAGCGCTTGAATTTTTTGATTTTGAGTCTTCACTATCATCGTCGGAGTCTTTATCTTCTCTTTCAATCGTTGACTGCGCAAATTTGCTACTTACTCCTCCTTCTTCCTCTTCTTCTTCCCCTATTCCTTCATCTTCATCACTTGTTTCAAGATTAATCTTTGGGGTTGTATTTTCTAAAGGAATAGAAAGCTCTTCAAGATCAAAAAATCCACTAATAATATCGTTTAAACGAATTTCTTGTTCCTCATAACGTGTATATTCATTGAGTATATCTGCAATATTTCTGGGATAACGGGCAAGAGCGACAAGGATGGCCTGAAGACCTTCTTCAATACGTTTAGCAAGCTTGATTTCTCCTTCGCGAGTTAATAATTCAACAGTACCCATTTCACGCATATACATACGGACCGGATCCGTTGTTCGACCTAATTCAGCACTTATATTTCCTAGCAAGGTTGTATTTTCAGAGGATGACTCCTCTTCAGAGGAGCTAGTAGAAGAGGAGAGGAGAGTTTCCATATCCGGTGGTGCTGTGCATACAGAAATACCTAAGCTATTAATCATTGATATAATTTCGTCAAGCTGAAGCTGGTCTTGCTCGCTTTCAGATACTATATCCTCAAGGAGGTAATCATTGATTTCAGCGTAGGTAACAAATCCTTG
Source organism: Rickettsiella sp. (assembly GCA_031119195.1). GTDB lineage: Bacteria > Pseudomonadota > Gammaproteobacteria > Diplorickettsiales > Diplorickettsiaceae > JAVHYG01. Next base: position 5,582 of record JAVHYG010000028.1, read on the forward strand.
TTCTTTGCCATGCTCTATAAGTGCTCGTAGGCGGGTTTGTTGTTGTTCGAAATCCATAACTGTGCTTGACCTCTTAGGGAAAGTAATGCTTTTATTATACCTTATAAGATAAAGCTATAAACCTTTAGCTAACAAAAGGCAAGTCTTCACCTTAAAAAAATATGCTGATACTCGGATTAGGAAGTAATTTAGGCGATAGTTTAAATAATTTACGTCTTGCAGTACAGCTATTGCAAAAATTACAAGTTATTAAGCTGATTCAAATTTCACCTATTTATAGCTCATCTGCTCTTTTACCAATTTATGCACCCGTGGCCTGGAATAGGCCCTACTTAAATGTAGCACTTAATTGTCAATCTGACTTGTCGCCAATGGAACTTTTAGCCGCCGTTAAGCAAGTAGAAAAACAACTTGGACGAGAGGAGAGTCAGCGTTGGGCACCTCGGATTATTGATATTGATATTCTAGCTTGGGATAATTTGCGCATTGATGATGCGAGGTTGAGGATACCACATGCTGAATTAGAACGAAGACCATTTGCTTTGTGGCCATTGCTAGATTTGTTACCCGACTGGAAGCACCCACAACAGGAATTAAGTCATTTAGTTCAGCATTGGGGATCGCGCTTTTCGGGCCAAGCTCCTTTCAATACACGCCAATTACCTCACCGTTTAGCAGGAAGTTGTTTAGTTGGCATAATAAATTTAACACCTGATTCTTTTTCAGATGGTGGTGAGTTTCTTAATGTTAATTATGCGCTTTCTCAAGCTGAAAAGTTAGTGCTTGAAGGGGCTGAAATTCTGGATATAGGAGCAGAATCTACACGTCCCGGGGCAAAAACAATTATGCCGGACGAGGAATGGCAGCGTTTAGTACCTATTTTAAATGCATTGAAAGAACATAGAAAAGCTTGGCCTATTAAAGCAAAGTTGAGTGTAGATACTCGCAATTACCAGGTGGCAGAAAAGGCCATTGATTTAGGCATTGATTGGATTAATGATGTCAGTGGTTTTATAGATACTAAAATGCGTAAAGTAGCTGCTGAGAATGATGTAATGTGCGTGGTAATGCATAATTTAGGTATACCAGCTAATAAAGAAATTATATTACCTTCGTACCCAAATATCTGTACACAAATTTTAGATTGGGCTGAGCAACGATTTGATGAATTAATATCAGCTGGTATAAATCCCAAACAATTTATTTTTGATATAGGGATTGGTTTTGGAAAAACTGCTCATCAATCTGCTTTTTTATTAAAAAATATTAAGCAGTTTCAAAGTTTAAAGTTTCCATTATTAGTAGGTCATTCTCGTAAGTCTTTTTTAAATTTAGTTACTGATAAATCTTATGGAGAAAGAGATTTTGAGACAGCACTTTTATCTTATCAACTAACATTGCAAGGGGTAGATTATCTTCGAGTACATAATGTAGGAATAAGTGCTAAGGCTTTAAATTGTGCACATTATATAAAGGAGACGAGTTTATAAATATATATAATTACTATTCACTGTTAAAAAATTTCAAATTAGCAGTTTCTAATTCTCAGTCTTTCTTTTTTAAGAGATAATAAAGGTATTTCATTTGGTCTGCTTCTAGCATTTTATAAATAGCAGTATCTTTAATCGCGGCGAATCACGTATTGCAGGACGAAATAGAATAGGAAATACAGATGTGATTTGCGTGTCACGTGTTTCTGAAATTTGCTTTAAAGCATTTAATACTTGCAGAGTGATTTCTTGTTGTTTGATGAGATCTAATCCGGATTTAGTGATAGCTGTATCTAGGCTTTTAATACCTAAAGAACGCCGTAAGTCGCAAAAAGCGAAGTAACCGTTGGGTCGAAGTATTCGACTAACTTCCTTAAGGAAGTTAGTCATAGAAGGATAGCAATGAGAGTACTCAACATTAATAATGACATCCGTACTCGCATTAGCAACAGGAAGTAACTCTGCATAACCTTGCACCCAGCTAGTATTTTTAAATTGGAAATGAGTTTTGCACCAATTGATGGCTGAGTCAGATACAATACCAATAAAAGAACGAGGTTTTTTATAGCGTACTAGGAAGCACCGCCACCGCCTCGTCCACAACCAACTTCTATAATATCTTTGTCTTGTAGAGAAATATCGTTAACAACGAAATCATAAAGCTGAATAAATAAGCGGTGTGGTTCATCTGTAGGTTCTAGGAGTAAAAATTTATCATCTGTATTTAGATAACCATAGTTCATGAATACGAAATTACCTAATTTGTCTCTAGATACAATTTTATTATATATCCAGCGCCATAACTTTTGTCGTAAACGTGATGAAATGTCAGTTAATCTTATAAACAATAATGCAATCCAGTTAGCTTTCATTTTATTTTTTATTTAAGCTTTTTAGAGAAAAGCAATTGAATTTAACTCCATGTTAAATCCAGCGCTCGAGCAGCTTTAACATCATCTAAGCGTTTTAGTGGTAAATGGTATGGAGCGTTACGTAATATTTCAGAGTTTTCTTTAACCTCTTGTAAGATAGTTTCCATCGCTAAAATAAAAGCATCTAATTCTTGTTTTGCTTCCGTTTCAGTAGGTTCAATTAATAAACATTCTGGAACAAGTAAAGGAAAATAGGTAGTGGGTGCATGAAAACCAAAATCGAGTAGCCGTTTTCCAATATCCGTGGCGGTTATATTATAGTCTTCCTTAAGTTTCTTTACAGTTAATATAAATTCATGGCTCGCACGACGTTGTGGGAATGCTGGCATATAGCCGATTGTTTTGAGTCTTGCTAATAAATAGTTGGCATTTAAGGTTGCGAATTTTGAAACACGTTTTAATCCCTCACAACCGAGTAAGCGGGCATAGAAATAGGCGCGAAGTAGAATGCCTGTGTTACCCATGAAAGTAGATAAGCGACCAATAGTTTGTGGTCTATCGTTTGCATCTAGCCAACGGTACTGATTATTCTCATAGACAACCGTTGGTATGGGTAAAAAAGGTAGTAGACGCTCTCCAACGGCAACGGGACCTGAACCAGGCCCGCCACCGCCATGAGGTGTGGCAAAGGTTTTATGTAGATTGAGATGCATGACATCAAACCCCATATCACCAGGTCTAACTTTACCTAAAATCGCATTGAGATTTGCACCATCGTAGTAAAGTAAACCACCGGCGTCATGAATTGTTTTAGCAATTTCTCCAATCTGGGTTTCAAATACACCTAAAGTTGAAGGGTTGGTTAACATAATGCCTGCAGTTTGTGGACCTACAGCGGCTTTTAATGCTTCTAAATCAACATCACCTGTTTCTTTATCGGTTGGTATTTCCCGGACGTTGTAACCGCACATAACCGCAGAAGCAGGGTTTGTTCCATGGGCTGCATCCGGAATAAGAAACTCAGTGCGTGAGATGTTACCTTGGGATGCATGGTAAGCCTTGATCATAGCAACGCCAGCAAATTCGCCTTGCCCACCCGCCATTGGTGTTAAAGAAACACCGTGCATACCAGTAACTTCTTTTAAGATTTCTTGAAACTCGAACAAGCAGCGTAAAGTTGCTTGACAATCTTCTACAGGTGTTAAGGGATGTTGGTTTAGAAATACAGGCAATGAAGCTAAACGATGTACACCACGTGGATTATATTTCATCGTACAAGAACCCAATGGATAAAAATGGGTATCAATGGAGAAGTTTTTTTGCGATAAACGTGTGAAGTGACGTACGACTTGTAATTCTGAAACCTGCGGGAGTAAAGGTTCTGTTTTTCGTAGTAAATCTACAGGGATCGTAGAAAGAGTGGCAACAGAACTATTTTCTGGAATTTGTGCTTTAGCTGTGCGGCCTAGTTGGCTAAGTTCAAAAATAAGCATAACTTTTAGAAATATTAATTTAATATGTGTGAAAGTTGTTGTTGATAAAAATCTAAGTCTTGTTGTGTTTTGGTTTCAGTGGCACAGACTAACATTGTGTTGCCTAATTCGGGATAAAGTGACGATAAATCTAATCCACCTTGTATTTTAACTTTTGCTAGATCATCTAATAAATTTTTAACAGGTTTTGGTAAACGAATAATGAACTCATGAAAAAAAGGAGAGTTAAAAACTAATTCAACACCTGGAAAGCTAGTTAATTTTACTGCTAGTTGTTGCGCATTCTGATGAGAAAGCTGCGCTACTTGTTTTAAGCCGGTAGGACCTAGTAAACTCATATAAATCGTAGCAGCAGTGACGAGAAGTCCCTGGTTGGTGCAAATATTTGATGTAGCTTTGGCACGACGAATATGTTGTTCGCGTGCTTGTAAGGTAAGTGTAAATCCATTTTTACCCATTTTATCGACAGTACGACCGACAATTCTACCTGGCATTTGCCTTACCCATTCTTTTTTACAACATATAAAGCCAAAATAAGGTCCTCCACCTGCCAGCGGTATTCCTAACGGTTGACCTTCGCCGCAAACTATATCCGCACCTTTTTCTCCCCATTGACCTGGTTCTTTAAGTAAACCTAAAGCAATGGGATTGGTGACGGCAATGACAAAAATTTTGTGTTCATGTGCCCAGTCAGTTAATTGGTCAACCGTTTCTAAGGAACCGAAAAAATTAGGTTGTTGAATAACTAAAGCGCAGATATCTTGTTGACTCCAGGTATCTAGTGTGGAAAGAAGGGTGTTTCCTCGTTGTTTACAGTAAGGAACATCGATTAATTCGATATTTTGCTGTGTCACAATCGATTGTATCGTGTGGTGGTAAAAAGGATGTAAAGTCTTTGGAATTAAAATTCGTGGAGATTGACTTTGTTTGTTGGCTCTTACTGCCATTAAAATGGCTTCTGCTAATGCCGAGGACCCGTCGTAAAGCGATGCATTAGCGTAATCCATACCCGTAAGACTTGCCATCATAGTTTGATATTCATAGATGAGCTGTAAAGTCCCTTGACTGGCTTCCGCTTGATAAGGTGTATAAGCCGTCATAAATTCACCACGACTCGTTATATCCCAAACGGCTGCTGGAATATGATGTTCATAAGCACCGGCACCTATGAAACAAAGTCCTTGTTTATTTTCTTGCGCACGTGCTTGAATAACACGTGATAGTTCCATCTCGGTTAATCCAGAAGGAATATTTTTTAGTGCTGTATTTTGCAGAGAAGAGGGAATCTCATCAAAAAGATCATCTATTGTGTGTACGCCGATCGTTGCCAGCATTTCTTGTATTTCGACGTCACTGTGCGGAATAAATGGCATATTAATGGGTCTCAACAGAAAGTTGTTCGTATTGTTCAGCAGTTAATAAATCTTTTAATTCATTAGCGTCAGTTATTTTGATACGAAACAACCAGCCTGCATTATATGAATCAGAATTAATGAGTTCGGGTGTTTCAGTTAATGCTAAATTGATTTCAGTAATTTCACCAGAAAGTGGTGCATAAACATCGGCAGCCGCTTTTACCGATTCTAATACGCAAATTTCATCACCCTTTTTTACCTTTTTTTTTAGTGCTGGAAGTTCAACAAATACGATATCTCCTAGGGATGCTTGTGCATGATCACTAATGCCTACGGTAGCAATATTATTTTCATCAACATGTACCCATTCATGAGTGTCGGCGAACCTCAATGCTTTTGATAGTTTATTCATAAATTAAGCCTCTTTTTTTAATGAGTTATTCAAGGTATGTTGTCATTCGACACGATTCACATACCGTAAGGATAAGTATGCTCGTTATGATACTCAAAAAATTACGCTTTCTAAATTCTCACTCGTGACGACATACTCTATTCAAACGCTTTTTTTCCTTTACGTACAAAAGGTGGTTTAATAATTTTTGCCCGGTAGGGTTTTGTTCCCATCATCACATCGCAGTAACTTTCATTATAAGACCAAGGTATTCTGGCAAAAGCAATAGAGCATTCTAAGCTAGGTGAATAACTTCCGCTGGTAATTTCTCCGTCTCCTTGAGCGGTTATTACTTTTTGATGGTTACGTAGTATACGACCTTTTTCTTCGAGTACTAAGCCGATGAGTTTACGTTGTGGGTCTTGCTGCCGCTCTTCTAAGATATGACGGCCTATGAAATCGCGAGTTAAGGGTTCCCAAGCAATCGTCCATGCCAAATTAGATTCTAAGGGGGTTGTCGTTGTATCCATGTCCGAACCATGGAGATTTAAACCGGCTTCTAAACGCAACGTGTCACGCGCGCCGAGTCCACAGGCTGAAATACCTTGTCCTTGTAAATGTTGCCAAAAGGCTTCCGTTTGATGGTGGGGTAACATGACTTCATAGCCATCTTCACCCGTATAACCCGTTCGTGCGATGCACCAGCCATCTTGTTCCACACAATGAAAGGGTTTCAAATCTTTAATGACAGACTGTTGTATTTCTGTAAAGGCCGTGTGGGATTTAGCTCTCGCATTGGGTCCTTGAATAGCAATAATAGAAAGGTCATCCCGTTTTTTAATTGTCAGGTTCTGAAATGCTTTGGCTTGATGATGTAACCACGTTATATCTTGTATTCGGTTACTAGCGTTCACAACGAGTCGATAATGCTGTTCATAGAGCTGATAAACAATTAAATCATCAAGAATTCCTGCGTCGTCATTTAGGAGGCAGCTATAGAGTGCTTTACCGGGGGTTAATCGTTGCGGATTATTTGCTAAGAGTTTACTTAAATAAGCTAACGCACTATCGCCGTTAATGTCGATGGCAAGCATGTGGGAAACGTCAAATATACCACTATCTTTTCTTACACCATGATGCTCTTTTATTTGTGAAGAATAATGCAGGGGCATCTCCCATCCGGCAAAGTCTACTAACTTAGCCCCATCTTTTTGGTGTTGCTGATAAAGAATTGTTTTTTTCCCCATAGTCACAATGTCCAGAATATATGAGTTTGCTAGGGCGCTTTGTTTTGGCATCTCGCTAAATGACGCTAGATTATAACTGAGAGCTTACACTTAAGAAAGTCGCTTCTAATTTTGTGTCTAGCAATACTCTCTTACTGCGGGAGACGATTCAGCAGAATTGATTTTAACGATCTAAATTCAAATTTAAGGAAAACTTCCCATATTTTAGGATAATACCAACATCTTTTGAGAATACTACGGACTAGTTTTCTGGCTAATTGTTTTTTACCTATTAGATAATAATCGCCGCAAAGCTTAGTATAGTAGTATAACCATAAGTAGATATGTTGATTTATAAATTTATCGTGGTTAAACAAAAAAAGTTCCAGACTTTTTATTCGGGTTTTGTTATCAATTGAACGACTTAAGCTAGCGTGTGCATGGATATGGATGTTGATTAAAACCTTGGGAATGGCTGCGTAATCCATTCCTGCGGCTAGCATACGTAAAACAAGATCTAAATCTTCTGCAAAATTGAGTTCGGAATTAAAAAAACCGGCACGCTCAAAGCACAGACGATGATAGACAAGTCCAACATAGGCCATTTTAGTTATAAACAATAGATTTTTATCTTTATCTAAGTCCCATATTTCTGTCTTTATTTTTTCTTTGCCATTAGCTAGGTTATTTATAGTGAATATGTTTGCTATTCCGACCCGAATAAAACCAATAAAGGCTTGTTGTTTTTTTTCTAAGAAGTGGCAGATTTCTTTTAAAAAATCACGTAGGTACTCGTCATCGACGTCTAAGAAACAGAGATAGATTGCTATGGCATAATGAATGCCAGTATTTCGTGCAGTCGATACACCTTGATTTTTTGGTTGTTGGATATAAATGATACGTTCATCTGAAAATTCTTCTACAAGGTGTTGGGTATTATCAGTCGAATAGTCATCGATAATAATCAATTCAAAGTTAGTAAAGGTTTGTTGTAAAACACTACGAATAGCGCGCTGTAAAAAATGACTGCGGTTATAAGTGGTTAAAATGATAGAGAATAATGGTCGCATCTTGAATAAAATAATTAAGGTCTAAATAATTTAAGCAAAACAGATTTCAATGGTTTGATTAGTTCAAATCTAAGCAATAATTCCCAGGCTCTAGAGTAATACCATTTTTTTTTAAAGAGTCGCCAAATCAATTTTCTCGCTTGTTGCTTATTTCCCGTATGATAATAGTCTCCGACTAAATTAGCATGCCAGCAAAGCCACAATAGTAAATGTTGATTGAGAAATTTATCATGATTAAGCAAAAAACGTTCCAGGTTACCAATTCTATGAGTAAGTTGGATTGAACGACTTAAACTCGAGTATTCATGAATATGAATTTTAATTAAAACCTTGGGGATGGCTGCGTAATTCATTCCTGCTGCTAAGGTGCGTATAACCATATCTATATCTTCCGCAACCTGGAGATCGGAATTAAATACGCCAACACGTTCAAAGCAAATTCGGTGGAAAGTAATTCCAGAAAAAGGAGCGTGTGTTAAAAACTTTTTCTCATTATCTAAGGTAAACAATTCCGTTTCTATTTTTTCTTTTTTTGTGCCTATGTTATTTGGTGCGTATATTTTAGCTATGCCTGTCCAAATAAGCCCAATAAAAGCCTGTTGTTTTTTTTCTAGGAATAAATAAATTTCTTTTAAAAAGTTAGGAAAATATTCATCATCATCATCCAAAAAGCAGATATATTCTCCTTTTGCCTGTTGAATTCCGGTATTTCGCGCGGTGGATACCCCTTTATTTTCTGGTTGCTGAACATAAACGATACGTTTGTCTGAAAATTCTGCTACAAGGTCTTTTGTAGTATCTGTCGAATGATCATCGACAATGATCAGTTCAAAATCAGTAAAAGTTTGTTGTAAAACACTATGAATAGCACGTGGTAAAAGCTGACTGCGATTATACGTGGTTATTATGATAGAAAATAATGGTTGCATGTTACGTGATAATTAAATTTTAAGCGCTACATTTTAATAAGTAAGTTTTTAAAGGCTTAAGTAGTTCAAATCGCAGGAATAATTCCCAAATCTTAGGCGAAAACCACTTTTTTTTGCAGATACGAAAGACTAATTTTCTTGCATGTTTCTTTTGTCCGTTATGATAGTAATCGCCTGCTAAACTGGTATATAAAAGTAACCACAAGGCTAAGTTTTTATTTAAGAAATTATTGTGAACAGCTAAAAAGCGTTCCATGTTGTCTATTTTGTCTATTCGACTGATTGAACGGCTTAAACTAATGTGTTCATGGATGTGTATTTTAATTAAAACCTTAGAAATCAGCGTATACTCTAAGCCTGCTGTTAGCATACGAAAAATAAGGTCGGTATCTTCTTTTAATTTTAACGTTGGGTTAAATATTCCGACACGTTCAAAACAATTACGATGAATTGTAATTC
>JAVHYG010000029.1 GCA_031119195.1 Rickettsiella sp.
GAAAAGGGGGTTTTTGTAATGGCATTAGTTTTTCGCAACACGAATTTATCCCTTTGATCAAAAAACCGATACTGGGTATTGTATTTCCGATGGCTATGAAGACTCCGAGTAATATACTTTCTAAACTCTCTATATGCCATTTCTTTTCTGCAAAATCTTCCATATCAAAATAACTTATAAATGTATATGCCAAAATCAAGGGTATACTAATTACACCTAAGCTGGTTCTAAGAGAAAATTGGGTTAGTTGCTGTTTAAGATTTGGCGCTTTAAATTTATTATTTATTAATTCTAGAAACTTGATTGGTGTTTGTTCTTCGGGATTTAAATGAGAGAAATTGCTAATTATAGTATCTATTTTTTTGATTAATTTGCTTTTTTCTAATGGCAGTTTATCTTTCCATAGATAAGAAAGCGAGTCGATCAATTCTATTGTTCCAACAAGATTAACTAAGATATTTAGTGAAGCAATAAATCCCTGAAGTGCAATAGCAGTCTTATCAACATAATTGCCTTCATCATCTTCGATGTTCATTAAAAAAATAGGGAGTACACAAAAAAAAGCAATGACTGTACCAGTAAGATATTTTAAAGGTGTTTTTTTGAATTGGGGAAGTTCAGTGATATTTAGAAAGCTTTCAATATTGAAAATACCATTGGTAAACGAACCGCCAAACGCCGCTAAATATTGTAGATATTTTCCACCAAATTTAGCAGCTTGGAATGAAGTGGGCCAATACATATAGCCACTAAATGCTCCAGCTGCAATTAAGGTTGTTTTTTTTAGAACTTGTAATGATCGAGAAAGAAAAGAAGTGTTGGTACGTTCTTGGCGATTAATTAAAGGTAACAACTCGTCATTTGCTGGAGGCATTTTAATTCCTTTTATTAGAATAGGATGCGGTGAATTAATAAATTACGTTCTTAGTAAACTTTAGCAATAGATTAATAAATTTGATAAATTTAGGCAATAGTTATATTAAAAATAAATTATTTTAAAGAATATAATTATAAAAATTTGGTTTATAAAACCGTTATGCATTTAATTTTATTACAATGACATGTCGTCTTTCATTAAGTCCAATAATATTAACTGAATTGACAGAAGTTACTACAAAGTTTGAGTCAAGTTTATTTATTTCTTCAGTAGGGTATTGACCTTTCATTGATAGAAAAATCCCCTTTGAACAAGCAAGATGTTGCGTTTTTTTTAAAAAATCGGTCAAGGTACTAAAAGCACGTGTAATAATGGTATCGAAACAAAGGGAGACTCGAAAGTTTTCTACTCGAGCTTGGATAATGTCTATGTTAGAAATAGCTAATTTTTGTATTACATGCGTTATAAATCGTGTCTTTTTGCCATTGCTATCGAGTAATGTAAAGTGATAATTGGGATGGGTTAATGCTAATGGAATGCCCGGTAAACCAGCACCTGTTCCAACATCAAGAATTCTAGTTCCTTGTAAATAGGGGCTAATAGAAAGGCTATCTAAAATATGTTTGGGAATCATTTGTGTAGGGTTATGTATACTCGTTAAGTTATAGACACGATTCCAGCGTTCAATTAATAACAAGTAATCAGCCAGCTTAGCTATAACAGGATGACTGAATGTTAAAGAATTTTCGGTTAATTGCTTATGGAGAGCGGAGTGTAGTTGTGTAATGTATGTCATACGAGTAATGTTTCTAAACCATAAATTAATTTTTTTAAATCTATTACTTTTTTACACGCTAAAATTACCCCAGGCATAAACGCATTTCGATCAATAGTTTCGTGAGAGAGTGTAAGATTTCCCCCTAAATGCCCAAATATAACATCTTGTTTCGCTAAAAATCCTGGAAGACGTAGCGCATGGATAGGGATCTGATCTTTAGAAGCGCCACGGGAGTTTGGTAAGGTCTCATGTATTTTTTTATGAAGCGGATTTTTTTTTCTCTCTTGAGCTATCATTTCAGCAGTTTTTATTGCTGTGCTTGAAGGTGCATCAAGTTTTTTTTCGTGATGCGTTTCGACAATTTCTACCTCTGAAAAATAATGAGCTGCTTGTGCTGAAAAGCGCATCATTAATAAAGCGGCGATACAAAAATTAGGGGCGATAATCCCGCCAAGCTGTTTTTCATCGCACATTTGTTGTAATTTTTTTATTTGATCAGGCACAAGTCCGCTGGTACCAATTACGGGATGGGCCCCTGCTTCAATAATTTTTTTTGAATTTTCAAATACCACCGATGCGTTGGTAAAATCAACAACGACAGCTGTATTGTTTTTTTTTATGGCTTCTACTAGGTCCGTATTCCGTGTTTCCTTTACCAATTCAAATGCGCTATCATGACTAATAGCCGCGACAGTTGTTTTTCCCATACGTCCGGAAGCGCCGTTAACGAGTACTCGAATAGGCACAATAAATCCTCCTTAGCCTATAAAAAACTATCATTTTTTTATTTGATTTTTTAGCTGGCCTGCACCGCCTATTTACGCAACGCAAACATAAGCGTAAGGCAAAATCAAATAAAAAACACAGTTTATTATGTGGTCTATTGTTGCAAAGTTAAGGAATGACTATACTCTATTTTATGAAATTATCTAGCAAAGCCAACCTTTATTTAAGTTTAGCAACGCTTATGTGGGGTATTACTTTCCCACTCATACGTAATGCTTTAACTGAAGTTGATCCCTTTGTATTTGTTAGTGTGCGCTTTGTCGTTGCTACTTTAGTTTTATTACCGATGATATGTACTTTATTTTATAAAACCACTAAAGCAATACTTTTAGGTAGTCTTATTATTGGGATGCTTAATGCGGCAGCTTACCTCTGCCAGACCATTGGCTTAGAAACGGTTAGTTCAGCACGGGCTGCTTTTATTACCGGTTCCAGCGTTATTTTTGTACCTTTTATAGCTCCATTATTTAAATTAGATAAGCCCGGGAGTTTAGACTTTTTATGCGCACTAATAGGTTTTTCAGGACTTTATGTATTAACCGATTTACACCATATTCAACTAAGTTCCGGTGATCTATGGGTTTTTTTTGGTGCTATTAGCTTTTCTTTACAAATTGCTTATTTACAGCGATTGACGCAGGCAATACAGGATTATAAATTATTGGCTTTTTATCAAATTTTTTTTACAATTCCTTTTGTATCAGTGTTAACAAAAGGGCATGATTTTTCTTCGATTTTTCAGCCTAAAGCAATGTTTGTTATTTTATTTTGTGCTATTTTTGCAACCAGTCTGACTTATTATTTACAAAATAAATATCAAAAATTTACTAGTGCGCCAAAAGCGGCATTAATTTTTGCATTAGAGCCGGTATTTGCTAGTCTATTTGGATTTTTTATTAACCATGAACTACTTTCCAAAGCAACAATTTACGGGGGATTATTACTTTTGTTAAGTTTGGTTTTACCAAGTTTGATCAGTATAATAAGCCAATCCTATCTATCTATAAGATAATGAGTTAATAAATCTTATGAACGCTGTTCCAACGACTTTTCTTCGCGATTATTCTCCCCCCGCTTTTTTGATTAAAGCAGTTGATTTAACTTTTATATTAGATGAAGCATTAACGCAAGTATGTGCACATTTGGTATTATCGCGTAGTGCAGATGATAAAGTAAATAGTCCTTTAATCCTTAATGGCGAAGAATTGAAGTTAGTATCTATCAGACTTAATGATCGCCTTTTAGCTCCTAGCGATTATCGGTTAGATGAATCAAAATTAATTATCTATAAAGTTCCAAATGAGTTTACACTGACGATAAAGACTGAGATTAAACCTCAAGAAAATACAGTGTTGAGTGGTCTTTATGTTTCACGTGGAATTTTTTGTACTCAGTGTGAAGCAGAAGGTTTTCGGCGAATTACCTATTTTGCTGATCGGCCTGATGTATTAGCGCGCTACACAACCACAATTATTGCCGATAAAGCGCGATATCCAATTTTATTATCTAATGGTAATAAAATAGCCTTTCAAGAACTAGAAAATAATCGACATTCAGTAACTTGGGAAGATCCCTTTAAAAAACCGAGTTACTTATTTGCTTTAGTTGCTGGAGATTTAGAATTTATCCAGGATGAATTTATTACGCAATCGAATAGAAATGTAACGTTGCAAATATTTTTTGAAAAAGGACAAAAGGAAAAATGTTTTCATGCGATGAATTCCTTGAAAAAAGCTATGCAGTGGGATGAACAAAGCTATGGTCGTGAATATGATCTTGACATTTTTATGATTGCAGTTATTGATGATTTCAATATGGGTGCAATGGAAAATAAAGGCCTCAATATTTTCAATGCACAAACTGTCTTAGCGGATCCAGAAACAGCAACAGACTTTGATTACAGTTATGTTACTAAAGTAGTCGGTCATGAATATTTCCATAATTGGACAGGTAACCGGATTACTTGTCGTGATTGGTTTCAATTAAGTTTAAAAGAAGGTTTGACAGTTTTTCGTGAACAGGAGTTTAGTGAGTCTATTGGATCGCCAGTTATTGAACGTATTAATACAGTAAAGCAGTTACGTAGTTTACAATTTGCAGAAGATGCGGGACCTTTGGCACATCCAGTACAACCTAATTCTTACATTGAAATCAATAATTTTTATACTACGACAATTTATGAAAAAGGGGCAGAATTGATTCGAATGATGAAGATATTGGTGGGAGCCGAATTGTTTCGCAAGGGTATGGATCTTTATTTTGACCGTCATGATGGACAAGCGGTGACGATAGAGGATTTTATTCAAGCTATTGAAGAAGCAAGTTGTTATGATTTACAACAATTTCGTTTGTGGTATAAACAGGCAGGTACGCCCCAGCTGAATATTGAATACAGTTATAACTCAAAGTTAAAAACCTTTGATTTGACCGTTAAGCAAAGCTGTCCTCCAACACCAAATCAACCTACAAAAAAACCTTTTTGTATTCCATTAACAATGGCTTTACTAAGTAATCAGGATCAATCTATCTTTTTACAATTACAGGGAGAATTGAAGGGTCTTGAAAAACAACGCGTATTAACTATCACACAAACACAACAAAAATTTCATTTTATTAATGTGTTTACTAAACCTGTACCTTCTTTATTAAGAAATTTTTCAGCCCCAGTGAAATTATATGTAGATTACAGCGATGAAGATTTGTCTTTTTTGATGCAAAAAGATAGTGATTACTTTAATCGGTGGAATGCAACGCAGCAATTAGTTACACGTATCGTTATGCAACGGATTAAACATTCTTCTATACAAAGTCAATCTTCCCTTACTTTATTGCTTGAAGCATATCAAATTTTAATGGATAGCACTCAAGGGGATGATGCTTTATTAGCTGAGCTGTTAAATTTGCCTAGTGAGGCCTATTTTACTGAGCAAATGAAAATTATTGATGTGGATGGCATTCATCGTGAACGTGGGTGGTTACGTGAACAAATCGCTGATCGTCTGCATAAGCAGTTATTAACCCTTTATAAAACAAATCAAAATTCCAGACCTTATTCATTCGATACGCAATCACAAGCGCAACGTCGGTTAAAAAATACTTGTTTAAACTACTTAATGTTATCTAACGATGCGAGAATTCACAATTTATGCCTTATCCAATACCAAAAAGCAGATAATATGACGGATAGTATGAGTGCTTTAAGTGAATTAGTTAATAATAATTTAGCAGAGAGCGAGCGGTTGTTAAATGATTTTTATGAAAAATGGAAAAACAACACTTTAGTTGTTTGTAAGTGGTTTGCATTACAGGCACGTGCTCCACTACCCAATAGCTTAGAACGCGTTAAAAATTTATTAAAGCATTCCGCTTTTGATTGGAAAAATCCTAATAAAATTAGATCACTGATAGGAGTATTCAGCACGGAGAATCAAGTTCAATTTCATCAGATAACGGGAGAAGGTTATCATTTTTTAAGAGAGAAAATACAATACCTTGATAAACTGAATCCACAAATAGCCGCTCGTTTAGTAAAACCTTTAACGCGTTGGCAGCGATTTGACAGAATTCGCCTAGAATTAATGCGTAGCCAATTAGAAATTATTGTCAAAACGCCAGGCCTTTCACCTGACGTGTATGAGGTTGTTAGTAAAAGTTTAGGATAGCCCCTATTTTATTAACTATAAGCATTTTTACAAATTTATGTTACACACATGCCTAAAACTTAAAATTCTCATACTTAGTAGTGGCTAAATAACTTCATAAATGTTAAGACGATAGTGGTCTGAAGTGCAGCGGTACCAAGTGCCCACCTGGCAATATAAGTATGAATTGATGTTTTTAACTCAGAAATTTCTTTATGGATTTTTGCTATATCCTTTTTAAGTTCAATAATATCTTTTTTGGTTTCTACAATTTCATTTCCTAATTTTGCTAGCCTGATTTCTATTTCTTTTATCCTTATTTCTAACTTACTTTCTGTATCCTTTATTTTTGCTTCTATTTCTCTTAAACCAATCTGTAGTTGAGTTTCCGTATCTTTTATTTTTGTCTGTAATTGATTTTCTGCTTCCTTCAATTTAATCTCTAAATAATTTTGAGAATCGTTTAAAGCGCTTTTTGATTCTAATTCTATGTGGTATAGATCTTGTTTTGTACAGCGTTACTGTTAAACAGTTCAGTCATCAGTATCGTTTGGGCTTCAGCAAGTGCTTGAGAAAAACCTGCCTCCTCAAGTTTTTTTGCATAATAAAGTGTATCAACTAAAGGGGCTTGTGCCATGAGAGACTCTCCATTTAATTATTTTAATTAAGTAATCCCAATTAGTAGTTTCGTGTAAAAAATTTTTTTAAGCAAGCTTGTATCTATTTTTTAGATAAATTTAGTCTATTTTTTTTATAAAAATTTTATTCTAACGCACAAAGTTTAGCTAGGAAGTGTCGTCATATAGGGTAGTTTTTCGAGAGTATAATAACGGAGCATATTTGTGATATGTAAGTTACGAAATGCAGAAAATACTGCGCTTTCTAACGATTATAGTGCTACATGACTATATTAACTAATTAGAGGAATCAAAGACCAAAAATTATGTTATGTAGTCAAAATTAGGTTATTTGTTTCGCCAAGAATATACCTACTAACGCAATAACGATTCCTGTCATTTGAAACAATGATAGATGCTCTGAGAAACAAATCCAGCCTGCGATAGCGGCGACCATTGGCTGTACTAACAAAGCAGTGGATGCAAAAGTTACGGGTAGATAAGGTAAAGCGTAGGCAATCAGACCTTGACCTAGTATGTGCGAGAATAAAGCTAATGCAATTAAAAGTAGCCAAGCCATTTCTGTGTGAGGGATAAATTTTTCAGTCGAAAAAGAAGTAATAATGAGGAGGGTGAGCATACTAGAAAATGTAGATATTGCCATGCTTGAAAAGGCGGTAAATTTCTTGCGCGCGCGATTAAGTACTAATAGGTAACCTGAATAGAAAAATGCAGTGATTAAAGCTAGAGCATCGCCGCGTAAAGTCTGTTTATCTATGTGCAATCCGGGATTGATCAAAATGGCAACACCCACGATAGCAAAGAGTAAACCTATCACTAATTTTTTTTGTGGTGGCTTACGCAGTATTAACCATCCCCATAAGGCGATTAATACTGGGGAAAAATTAGCAAGTAAGGTTGAGTTCGCAATGGTGGTATATTGGATAGATAAATGCCATGTTGCTAAATCCCCTCCAAATAAAACTCCAGCAAATAAAACCCACAGATAATCTTTAAAGTTGGTTTTTTCTTCACCCTCAGGAAGAGTGGAACCTTGGCCTATAGAAAGTACTGTTAGAATAGGAAAAGCGATCGCTACCCGCCAGAATCCGGTCGCAATTGGGCCTACCTCACTCAACCGAACAAAGATTGGAGCGAAGCCAATGGCGGCTGCGCCTATAACTAAGTAAAGTAGTGCGAGTTTACGTTTTTTTTCAGAATCAGTGGGTATCATATCGGCAGGCATGTATAACTCCAATAAAAACCTATCTTATAGTTACTATAGAGCACACATAAAAATATAGGCCTTTTAATGGTAATTAAAACATAGTATTGGTTAAATAGTGAATAAAATGTTTTTTTTATACTCAAAATTAAAAATGAGGATATAGGGGGGAGTAAAAATTATATTTTTTTTTATTCATTTAGGTAATTAAACCTCTTTTCGCTGAGTTCCTAAAAATATCGACTATCATAAGTGTATGAACAACTAAAAATTTATCAAGATAACTTCTTACAGGTCAAGATCCAAAGGAAAATCATATGGTTAAAAAGCTATCAAGGGAGATTAGGTGTGCCATCATTTAGGGAGGATGAATCAGAACGTGTGGTTTTTCGATTATCGTAACCGAGCATACTTAGTCTATGTGAGTATCAAAATGCAGAAAATACCGCTTTCTGATCATCATCGTGCCAAGTGACGATACACCTTTATAGCGCAATGCAGCTTTTTTATAAGCATTCTTATCAATGTATTCTAGTCATTATGATATTAGCGAACCTAAGTGCTTGCTTAGTGGGTCCCGATTTTAAATCGCCTATGCCGCCTAAGATAAGACATTATACTGAACGGCCGTGGACTTATAAAACTGCTAGCGTATCGGGAAAAGCTGGTGTTTCACAACGTTTTATTAAAGCTGAAAATATTTCTCCACAATGGTGGCGTTCATTTCATTCGCGAAAATTGAATAAATTAGTTTGTAGAGGGTTAGTTAATAGTCCTAATTTATCCGCAGCAAAGGCAGTTTTACGGGAAGCACAAGAAAATCTTAATGCCAGCGTAGGAAATTTGTTTCCTGCCTTTACCGCACAACTCTCAGCTCAACGCGGCTCAGGTGCTGGTTTTTTTAATTCAAATGCGTCTAATAGTACGGTGACAGGCAGTAATGTGCCCACCGGTAGCGTATTCACTCTTTTAAACGCTGCTGTTAATGTTGCATATGCACTTGATCTTTTTGGTGGAGTGCGGCGTGGAATAGAAGCGCTACAATCACAAGTTGATTATCAATATTTTGAATGGAGAGCTGCTTATCTTAGTCTAACTGGAAATATTGTTACCACATCTATTGCAATGGCTTCTTTACAAACCCAAATACGGGTTACCAAACAATTGATTTGTGAACAAGAAGATCAATTAAGGATTATTAAGCAGCAATTCAAACTGGGAGGGGCATCAGGGGCTGATGTTTTAGCGCAAGAAACTCAAGTTGCGCAAACAAAGGCAACTTTACCTCCTCTAGAAAAAAGCCGAGATCAAACACGTCATGCTTTAGCTATTTTAGTAGGTTCGTTCCCTAGCGCAAGCTGTCTCCCAACTTTGTATTTAAGTGAATTAACCTTACCAACTCGACTTCCTTTGTGTATTCCTTCTTCATTGGTTCGTCATCGGCCGGATGTGCGCGCTGCAGAGGCATTATGGAAGGCAGCAAATGCACAAGTGGGAGTTGCTACAGCAAATTTATATCCACAATTTACCATTACGGGTACTTATGGAAAGTCCGATTCAATCGGTAACAAGCTTATTGGTTCACAGCAAAGTAATCTATGGAGCATAGGGGGTACATTGCTACAACCCCTATTTAAAGGAGGTATGTTAATAGCTCAACGTCGAGCTGCCATTGCTGCTTATGACCAAGCAGCAGCACAATATCAACAAGTTGTATTACAAGCATTTCAAAATGTGGCAGACACATTACGCGCATTAGAAGCGGATGCGCGCGAATTACGTGCACAAAAAAAGGCAGAATTGGCTGCCCATGCTGCTTTAAAGTTGACACGACAGCAATTTTATTTAGGTGGGGTGAGTTATCTTACTTTATTAGATGCACAACGGCAGTACCAACAAACACGCATTAGCCTTATTCGAGCACAAGCAAGCCGTTATACAGATACTGCAGCTTTGTATCAGGCTTTAGGAGGAGGATGGTGGAATTGCTAGGGTGTGTCATGATTTGGCAGGATAAATGCTCTCATAGAGCGTAGTTTTTCTGTGTTTCGTTACTCACATACGCTAAGTATGCACCGTTACGATACTTAAAAACCACGTCTTGTGCCACATTACCGCTGAATGACGATGTATCCTAACTACTTGATTTTACAATCTTTTAGGTTTTTAGGAGTTAAACTAAACGATGCGTAACTGGAAGTCACAGATAAGAAAACCTATGTCTATTATGTTAATAGGCGTGACACTATTATTTGTTTGTATTTTCGGTTTTCAGTTGCTAAAAAAAATCATTATTAATCATGCAATGCGAAATAATACCGCACCCGTGATAACAGTATCTGCTATGTCGGTTCATTATGAATGGTGGCAACCATTATTATTGACGTATGGTAGTTTACGTGCAGTACAAGGCGTTAATGTAACTACAGAACTAGCGGGGTTAGTTCGAACGATTTACTTTAAACCTGGCTCCGAAGTTAAAGCAGGTGATGTATTAGTGCAACTTAATGCAGATTCTGATATTGCTCTATTACATGCTTTAGAAGCGCAAGAGAAATTAGCCGAGATAATTTATCACCGCGATAGCGCACAATTTGCGATAAAAGCTATAAGTAAAGCGATATTGGATTCAGATCAACAAAATCTAAAGAATTTACAAGCACAGGTTTCTCAACAAGCAGCAACTGTGGCTAAAAAAACATTGGTAGCACCTTTTACAGGACGTTTAGGTATTTCTGCTATAAATCCTGGGCAATATGTCAATGCAGGCGATCAGGTTGTGACTTTACAAGCTTTGGATCCACTTTATGCTGATTTTTTTGTACCACAGCAAAATTTAATTCAACTCCATATTGGATCTAGAGTTAAGATTAAAACCGATACGTACCCTAATAAAACATTTACGGGGATAATTACAACTATCAATCCTATTGTGGACGTAAAAACACGTAATGTTGAAGTAGAAGCAACCATTGAAAATCCTCATTTTGAATTGTATCCCGGTATGTTTGTTTCTACAGAGGTAGAAACGGGTGCAAACATACGTTATTTAACGTTACCTCAGACAGCGATTAGTTTTAATCCCTATGGCGAAATAGCATATATTGTTCAAAAAAAAGGAAAAGATAAAAAAGGAAAATCTGTTCTTAGTGTATTGCAGACCTTTGTGGTAACGGGCGATAAACGTGGCGATCAAATTGTTGTTTTAGAAGGACTCAAGGAAGGAGATATTGTGGTAACCAGCGGCCAACTGAAATTAAAGAATGGAAGTTTAGTAGTGATTAATAACACGGTTGTTCCCCAAAATAAAATAATGCCTATGGTGCTTGATGAATAGATCAAGCCTCAAAAATAAAAGGTTTTAAGTTTTTGCTTTTTCAAGGATGATCGATGCGGTTTACGGATATTTTCATTCAGCGACCTGTATTAGCGACAGTGATTAGTTTGCTAATTCTCGTGTTAGGTATACGTGCACTTAGTTTACTTCAAGTACGTCAATATCCTTTTACCGAAAATGCTATTATAACTGTCTCTACAGTTTATACTGGAGCTGATCCTGCGCTCGTTGCGGGATTTATTACTACACCGTTAGAAAATTCTATTTCGCAAGCCCAAGGAATCGATTACCTAACTTCAAGTAGCACACAAGGCAGCAGCGCGATCCAAGCAAATTTACGGCTTAATTATGATCCCAATAAAGCATTAACTGAAATTAATACTAAAGTAAACGCTGTTCTTAATCAATTACCTAAGGCTTCTCAACAACCTACCTTAAGTATCGCTGTTGGTGAAACGATTGACTCTATGTATATCGGGTTTTATAGTCAAAAACTTCAAAGTAATAATGTTACCGATTATCTGATTCGAGTTGTGCAGCCTAGATTGCAAACGATTGATGGAGTACAACAAGCAGAAATATTGGGACAACGACAATTTGCACTTCGCGCTTGGTTAGATCCAGTAAAATTAGCTTCTTATAGTATTACCGCAGCGGATGTGGCAACTGCATTAGCCAATAATGATTTTATTGCGGCAGTAGGACGTACCAAGGGAGAAATGGTAACTGTCGATTTAACGATAGAAACAGGTTTACGTACTGTTGATGAATTTAAAAATCTGATCATCAAAGCGCAAAACGGCGCCATTATTCGATTAAAAGATGTTGCTAAAGTGACCTTAGGATCACAAAATTACAACACTGCAGTCAAATTTGATAATAAACCAGCTGTTTATATTGGCATAAAAGTGGCGCCTACTGCCAATGTACTTTCTGTGATTAAAAACGTTAGGAAGGTTTTTCCCGAGATTCAGCAACAATTACCGCGAGGACTTAGCGGTGAGATTGTTTACGATGAAAGCCGATATATTAATAGTGCTATCAACGAAGTCATAAGAAGTTTAATCGAAGCATTGGTGATTGTAACGGGTGTCATTTTTCTTTTTCTAGGTTCAATACGTTCGGTTGTTATTCCTGTAATAGCGATGCCACTTTCTTTAATAGGAAGTTTTTTAGTCATGTTATTATTGGGATATACGATCAATTTATTGACATTATTAGCCCTTGTTCTAGCCATAGGTTTAGTGGTGGATGATGCAATCATTATTGTGGAGAATATTCATCGACATATTGAAGATGGCCAAACTCCGTTTAATGCCGCAATTCAAGGTGCAAGAGAATTAGCTGTTCCCATTATTTCAATTTCGGTGGTTTTAGTGGCGGTATATGTGCCGATTGGTTTTATGGGCGGGTTAACGGGCGCTCTTTTCACTGAATTTGCTTTTACTTTAGCGGGTGCGGTGGCAATTTCCGCAATTATTGCCTTAACCTTATCACCCATGATGTGTTCTAAATCGCTAAGACCTATAAAAGAACAGGGTCATAGCTTTGTTAATTTTATTGATAAACAGTTTGATAAAGTAGGTGATATTTATGAGCGTGCTTTACATAGCTCATTAAATAATGTACGTGTCACAGCGGTCTTCGCTATTATTATTTTGGCTAGTATTTATTTTTTATATGCAACTTCAAAAAGTGAATTAGCGCCGCAAGAAGATCAAGGACTGATTATTGGTTTATTAACGACAGCACCTAATGCTACTTTGGAACAAACTCAACTTTATTCTAATCAAGTATTTAAAATTTTTAAGGAATTTCCCGAAACCGAACATGTCTTTCAACTGGACGGTGCAAATGGTCTAAATACCAGTATTGGGGGTATGGTTTTTAAACCTTGGGATGAACGAAAACGCACAAGCAACCAAATTCAACCCATGGTACAGCGTTTATTTAATCAAGTAGCCGGTGCGCGTGTAGCGGCTTTTCAACAGCCATCCTTACCGGGTGGTGGCGGTGGTTTACCCATTCAATTTGTCATTACAACAACAGAAAGCTATGACAAATTGAATGAAGTTTCAGAAACCTTATTAGATGAAGCACGTAAAAGTGGATTATTTGTTTTTTTAGATACCGATCTCAAAATTGATAAACCGCAAACCACCATCCAGCTTGAGCGTGACAAAGCAGCGCAACTTGGGTTAACTATGGCTGATGTGGGCAGTGTGTTGGCATCCGCTCTGAGTGAAAACTATATTAATTATTTCGATTTTTCGGGACGTTCTTATCAAGTTATACCGCAAGTAATGCGCGCGCAACGCTTAAACGCCCAGCAATTACTTAATTATTATATAACCTTACCCAATAGCGGAATGTCTATTCCTTTATCAACGATAGCTCGCTTAAAAACGACTGTTGTTCCTGAATCGATTAACCATTTTCAGCAACTTAACTCATCAACTATTTCAGCTGTTGCTTTCCCAGGCGTGACTATGGGCGATGCGCTAAAGGGGTTGGAAAAAATGGCAGGCAAACTATTTCCAGCGGGTTATAATATAGACTATGCTGCTCAATCGAGACAATATCAGCAAGAGAGTAGTGCTTTAATTCTAACATTTTTTTTGGCATTAGTTATTATTTTCCTTTGTTTGGCCGCTCAATTTGAAAGTTTTCGTGACCCTTTAATTATTCTTGTTAGCGTACCCATGTCGATTTGCGGTGCACTTATTTTTATAAGTTTGGGAGTTGGCGGAGCAAGTCTAAATATTTACACCGAAGTGGGTTTAGTAACCTTGATAGGCTTAATCAGTAAGCACGGTATTTTAATTGTACAGTTTGCTAATGACTTACAAAAGGAAGGGCACGAAAAACGTAAAGCTGTACAAATGGCAGCAGGTATTCGCTTACGGCCTATTCTAATGACGACTGCTTCTATGGTATTAGGTGTTATACCATTGATATTGGCAAGCGGAGCCGGGGCGATTAGCCGTTTTAGTATTGGATTAGTGATAGCTACAGGTATTTCTATCGGCACTTTATTCACCTTATTTGTTGTGCCTGCAATGTATTTATTTTTAGCGCAAGATCATCAGTTGCATAAACGTGAATGAAGTAATTTTTATTACAGAAAGATAATTTTATTTATTTGAGATGTTATGTAAAACTTGCTAAGCTTTGAAGATGATTTGGCTTACTAAATCAACGGTGGGCCAATTACGAGCTAGTATTAAATTTGCTTAGTACATTAAAAAAATAGCGAACTTATAATTAATAATGAATTTTAAATCTTTTATAAAGTTATAGTATTTTTATTTTCAACAAAGCTATATTGATTTGCTTTCAAAATTTAAAGGCGAAAAGTGATTGGTGGTGACTAACTTTATGTTTTTTTGACATGGAACTTAAATCTAAAATTTCTGAAACTACTTTACGTCGTTGCCAGTTTTCCATATAG
>JAVHYG010000163.1 GCA_031119195.1 Rickettsiella sp.
TTATGCCTGCGCTCTAGGTGGTTTGTTTAATCGATTAGGGAGTTCAGTAGACGGGACAAGGTTACCTCAGGAAAAAAAAGCAATTTTATTTGGGATTTTTTTGGGTTTTATTTTTGCATTGAGTTTGATTGCGGTATTGGCGGCAACAGGTACTTTACCTTTAGTCGCCGTGGCGGGTATTAGCAAAGTTTTTTTTGATCTTTTTGTTTTACATAAAACGCTCTTTACATTCACTTTTATTTTCAGCATAACAAGTTTAAGTGCATCTTTCTTTGATTATTTTGCCAAGGCTATTTGTTTTTTTAAATATAAATATCACTTGGGTGTGGCAGATAATGCGATTAATGAACGCCTACAATCGAGGTATCATGAATACCGTGGCGCCTTTTTAGGATTACCAATTGCTTGTGTATTAGCGCTTGGCATTGTGACGAGTCTAGTTTTTTCATGTGGTTTAGTTACTGCACCATTTGCTGTTATTGCAACGATGATTATTACATTTATTACCTGTAGTAGTGTGATTTCTGCACTTTTTTCAAGAATAGGTCGCGTTATAGATGGAATTGAACGAGTTTCTAGTTTGGCTGAAAAAAAAACGGATGATGGACAATATTCATTAACTTCAGAGCAAAACGGGACTTTAAACAACAGAATATGCCATTCAAACGCGGTAAGCTTAAGAAAATGCAATAGCGATGAATTGCCAGAAAATAAGGTTCTTAATCATTCAAAGATAAAAACCGAAATACAAATTTGTGACGAAGTATTCATTGAACAACATCAAAACACGGAGCGTATATGCACTAATAAAAACGATAATGCAGTGTGTTTGCAAGATGAAACTTATTCACATCGCGTGCTACTCATTCATTTAGGAAAAAAATCAGCTGCTATGTTTGGTGAACCTAAGGATTCACCAAAATTCACAAAATATAGACGAAATAATGCTTCTTTTTTTCAAACTAAAGAAGAAAAAGCTAGTAAAACTAATTTTTCTAAATTTACACTAGCTAATCTATCGCATTGAATAAATTTTGATATATTTTAAAATATTAGGAGTTTCGTAAATTGAATTACAAACGACCAATATAAATCACTAAAAAAAAATACTGCTACGATGTACGAATAAAATGAACGTACATCCAGTTTACGGTATTTTTTCCAATTGCCTGTTTTTTTTATGCTTGCAATGGCGAATAAATTATTATTTGGAAAAGTTGGACTTTTTGGAGCCCTCTCATGAATTTTTAATGGATACTACGATGGTTATTTTAAATTAATTTAGAATTTTTATAAGGAAAAATTATGGTGATATTAACTAATAAAGCTTTTTTCGAGTCGTCAAAAGCGGTAATATACCTTTAAAATAATGAGAGGAAGTCATTTATGGCGATTAGTATATTCGATTTGTTTTCGGTTGGTATTGGGCCATCAAGTTCCCATACTGTAGGGCCTATGAAAGCAGCCAATGACTTTGTTGTGAATTTATCACTAGATACTGTACAACGGCTTCAGGTTGAACTTTATGGTAGCCTCGCTTTAACTGGCCGGGGACATGGTACGGATACCGCTATTTTAAATGGATTGGAAGGAAAATTACCTGATAAAATAGATAATCCTGAGGATTTGCCTAAGCGTACCCGACAAATTTTATTGCATCAACAGCTCCATATAGGAGGAAAAAAACATATTTATTTCAGTGCTCAAACAGATTTACTATTCCACCAAAAAGAACTTTTGCCTTTACATACCAATGGAATGCGTTTTACTGCTTTCGATGCGGACAGAAAAGCATTAAAAAATCAAGTTTATTATTCTGTAGGCGGTGGTTTTATCGTTACTGAGCAGCAGTTCGGTAAACAATTACCCCAAGTTTATATTCCTTATCCGTTTAATAATTCTGAAGGCCTTTTCGAACAGTGTAAAAAACATAACTTAACGATCGCAGAAATTATGTTGGCGAATGAGCAAGTACTTGCACCACATAAAAGTATACGCGTTGAGCTTTTAAAAATTGCGGATATTATGCAAGACTGTGTTGACAGAGGTTGTGAAGTAAGAGGAGATTTACCGGGTAAACTTCAGGTAAAACGTCGTGCGCCAGATCTGTATAACAAATTAAAAAATAAAGTCAACTCAAAATCACCACTGTTTGCTGACTCGATTTTATGGCCTACAGTCTATGCAATGGCAGTGAATGAAGAAAACGCAGCAGGTGGACGGGTTGTGACTGCTCCAACGAATGGAGCTGCTGGCATTATTCCGGCAGTATTAACGTATTACCGCCGTTTCTATGAAAATGTTTCTGATAAAGCAACTACTGATTTTTTATTAACAGCTGGGGCTATAGCTTTATTGTATAAGATAAACGCTTCAATATCAGGCGCTGAAGTGGGTTGTCAGGGTGAGGTAGGTGTAGCATGTTCGATGGCCGCCGGCGCTTTGACCGCTATTTTAGGGGGGACGTTAGAACAAATTGAAAATGCAGCAGAGATGGCAATGGAACATCATTTAGGAATGACCTGCGACCCTGTGGGTGGGTTGGTACAAATCCCTTGTATTGAACGTAACGGTGTTGCTGCAGAAAAAGCAATCAAGTTAGCTCATTTAGCTTTAATGGAAGATGGAAAAAATAAAAAGGTTTCTTTGGATAAGGTCATAGAAACGATGTTTGTAACTGGAAGAGATATGATGGTCATTTACAAAGAAACGTCGTTGGGGGGGTTAGCAAAATCCTTAGCAGTGAATGTGCCAGAATGTTAGGGAGTATTCATCAAAGAGTGTCAACTAGCGTTTATCGTAGTTGTAAATTTA
>JAVHYG010000164.1 GCA_031119195.1 Rickettsiella sp.
ATGTTAAATATCGTATGAATGCATTACGGGCAAGTGTAGAACTCGCTGCACGGTATTTACCCGATCGTTTTTTACCTGACAAAGCCATCGATATTGTCGATGAAGCGGGCGCTTATCAAGCCTTACGACCTGCTAACAAAAAGAAAGTAGTTATTGGAATTCACGAAATCGAAGCCATTGTTGCTAAGATGGTTCGCATTCCAACGCGAAATATTTCTGCTTCGGATAAAAATCGTTTACGTCACTTAGAACAAAAATTAAAATGCCGTGTCTTTGGCCAAAATTCAGCGATAGAAAATCTTTGCGCAGCAATGAAGCTAACACGCTCCGGCTTAAGGGAAACCAACAAAACCATTGGTTCATTTCTCTTTGCAGGGCCTACTGGTGTTGGAAAAACAGAAGTAACCCGTCAATTAGCTGAACTTATGGGAATTGAATTATTACGTTTTGATATGTCAGAATATATGGAAAGACATAGTGTTTCGCGTTTAATCGGCGCACCACCGGGTTACATAGGTTATGATCAAGGCGGATTATTAACTGAAGCCGTTACTAAACATCCTCACGCTGTTTTATTACTCGATGAGATTGAAAAAGCTCATCCTGATATTTTTAACCTGTTATTACAAGTCATGGATCATGGCAATTTAACAGATACTAACGGTAGAAAAACAGATTTCAGTCATATTGTGCTTGTCATGACAAGTAATGCAGGCGCAGAACATTGGAGTCGACAGGCCATTGGATTTTCTCCAGACTCAACTCATGGTGAAAATCCTGAAGCAATAAAACGCTTTTTTTCACCTGAGTTTCGAAATCGTTTAGATGCAACAATTTACTTTAATTTCTTAAATCCTGCCGTTGTCTCGCAAGTAGTCGATAAATACTTGTTAGAATTAGAAACACAGTTAGAGAAGAAACATGTAAGCTTACTTGTGGATAAAGCAGCACGGGCCTGGCTTGCTAAATACGGCTACGATAAAACGATGGGCGCACGCCCCATGGCACGTTTAATACAAGAAAAAATAAAAAAACCCATTGCAGATGAATTATTGTTTGGACGTTTAGTTCATGGTGGACAATTGATTTTAACCGACTCAAACAACACATTACAATTAATTATCAATGAGAAAGGCGTGTCCACAGTAAACCCCGTCACACAAAGCTTATCCCGAGCGCCTATTGGACAGGCTTAGCCTTATCTGTTTCAGGCCCTCCTTTCCCTCGGAATATAATGCGCCCTTTACTCAGATCATAGGGCGTCATTTCAACCTTAACAGAATCCCCGGTTAAAATTCGAATATAATTCTTACGCATTTTGCCCGAAATATGAGCAATAATGACATGTTTATTTTCCAATTCTACGCGAAACAAGGTATTGGGTAAGGTCTCAATCACCGTACCATCCATAACAATTTGATCTTCTTTCGTCGACATAATTTACCTAAAGTTAATTCTATAGCGAATTATACCGCCAGTACTTGAAGCTGCGAAATTTTTAAATTCATTACGAGCGGTATTCCAATCACATTAAACCCACAAGCCAAGCTTGCGCACCTTAATTTAAAAAAAAGAATCGCGATTCTCCCCTTAAAAACTCCCCATTGCGAAAGGAAAACATTTAAAATTGCGTATTCATAATTTCAAATGCAATGGGTATAAGTCCCGCTATGTTGCCGTAAAAACAGGTAGTTTACAATAACATTTTATTTATTCACCATAGTAATAAGTATTATCAATTTCATAATTACTACAAATCATTCTAGTTATCTAAAGGACACTCTGATGACACACATTTCTCAAGTTCATACCCTTGCTAAACAAATAGGTAATAAACTTAAACAATACCGCCTCTTACTTGCAACAGCTGAATCCTGTACAGGTGGCCAATTAGCACAAACAATTACTTCCATACCAGGCTCTTCTGCATGGTTTGAACGTGGTTTTATTACCTATTCCCCCCTATCCAAACAAGAATTGTTAGGTGTTCAAGCTTCGACATTGAAGCGTTATGGCGTTGCTAGTCAAGAAACAGCAGAAGAAATGGCTAAAGGAGTTTTAAAGAAAAGCCCCGCCCACATCAGTATTGCTATCACGGGTATTGCTGGACCAGAGGGTGGAACAAAAGAAAACCCCGTTGGGACACTTTATTTTGCTTGGGCTCATAGTAAACCACCTTACTGTAAATCCTGCCTTCAGCATTTTGATAATGGCGAACGCTTAACAATTCGTTATGCCGCGGTAGAATTTGCTTTAAAAAAATTAATTCCATTTATATCAATTGCATCTTGAAATGCAATTTAGCATTTTCAAGTGTTGCTTCTTATAGTAGTTAGTCAAAGAAATAATTGTGATTTGCATTTTGAATGCTTAGCTTGCTTAAGCCAGCCCCATTATCAGGTGTACTCCTGTTCGATCTAAATTTTACTTAAAATAGCGAGCGGTATATCAAAAATTTTTAAAGTTGAATCCTCTGAAAAGGGCTGCTAAATTTATTTACATATATATCATGGTCGTTGTTATCTTATAAATACGCATTCATTAACGCCGATCCAGGATAAGTTTTTAAACTCATCATTCAAGGAAGTTCCTACATAAACACTTTAACCCACAAAATTAGCCGCAAAACCTAATGGAGCTCATCACCTATGTCACGTATGTATAAGTCGTTTATCGTTACAAACAGGTATAAAAAAATTCAGTCTTGGGAACATAAGGGACAAACCTATTGGCTAATCTCGCCGTTTGCTGACGGTAACTGCGGCCTTATGCTTTTGCTTGTGGTTTTATTGATATGATTATCTTGGGTAAATT
>JAVHYG010000165.1 GCA_031119195.1 Rickettsiella sp.
GTTTAAGGCTATTTTAGCATGTCGATGATAATCAATTAATTGCTCAAAATAATTAAATAAAAAAGATATATTTAACTCTTTTGCTAATAAACGCACACTGGTTTCATGGGGGTTAATAGCAGTCTGTACTACAAAACTACATTTAATTATATCGCTGACTATTTTTACCAGGCAATGTAAAATAGTGGCGCACTCCATTTTTAAATAGCTTTCTGCTACCTTAATCGGATCAAGTTCTCTTTTTACTAAGTGTATTAATGAATTAAGTAAACTTTCATAAACTTCAAAAACACCTATTTTTGCATAGTCTATGGCTTGTAAAGGCGCTTCATCCGCTAAAGCATAGAGTTTATCTATGGCATTAAAATCAGGCATCTGTTCACGTACCCAATTTTCTCCTTGGGAGCGCGGCGGCGAAGTAAATCGAATAGTCTGGCAACGGCTACGGATTGTCGGTAATAAGCGTGCCGGAGTACTCGTAATTAAAATAAATAGCGTACGATCGCTGGGTTCTTCCAAATTTTTTAATAAGGCATTGCTAGATGCCACTAACAAGCTGTCAGCGGGATCAATCATAATGATTTTATAAGCAGATTGTGAAGTCTGATTTGATTGTTGAATGATATTTCGTATTTGTTCAATCTTAATGCCCTTACCAACTTTATCCGGAACAACACAAGAGAAATCAGGATGTGTATTCGCAGCAATGAGTAAGCAATCACGACAATTTTGGCAGGCTGTTCCCGATTGTAAGGCAGGTTTACATAACAAGGTTTTCGCAAACTGTGCCGCAAACAAATGCTTTCCTAGTCCTGCTTGACCTATAAAAAGTAAGGCATGGGGTAAGCGGCCCGTTTGATGCAGTTGATAGAGATGTTGCCATTGTTTTTCTTGCCAAACAAATGGCACAACGAAACTGTGTAATTCACTTGATTTCATTGCTGAACTTCCTCTGGCTATAGTGCTCTAAAACATCGATTATTCATTAGATAAGTTTGTCTAATACGTGTTTAATTTGTGATTGTACCGCTTTTAGCGGAAGACTGGCATCAATTATATGATAAATAGCAGGCGCATGTTTTGCACGCGTTAGGTAAGTAGCGCGCGCGCGTTTAAAAAAATCACAGGTCTCTAATTCGATACGATCAAACTGTGTCCGATGATGCGTTCGATCTAAAGCAGTTTCGACAGGGGCATCCAGTAAGAGTATGCAATCTATCTTTAAATCTTTTTGTATCCATTTTTGCAGATCAGTAATAAATTCTAAATCAATACCTCTGCCTCCACCTTGATAAGCGTAACTCGCTTCGGTAAACCGGTCACAAACTACCCAATCCCCACGCTGTAAAGCAGGCTTTATGACGTTTTTAATGTGTTGGGCACGCGCTGCAAAAAATAATAATAGCTCTGCTTCAGCTGTTAGTTTCTCATCATGGAAAGAAGAATTAAGTACTAATTTGCGAATAGCTTCGGCAATGGGTGTTCCGCCCGGCTCTCGTGTTATCGTCACATTACGATTTTTTTGTTTTAAATAGTCTGCGACAAAGTTTAACTGCGTTGATTTTCCCACACCTTCAATACCTTCAAGTGTAATAAAACGGCCTATTGCTGATGTATTAATGGAAACCACCTTCATTTAATCGGCATAATAATGCTTTCATTGACTGACTTAAATACCATTGGCAATTTTTGACTCTTTTTTTAATGTAAGGATAATGCGCATCCAACTGATAAATTTGTACAGCCCTATTATGTTCAATTAAATTACTGGAAAATTGATGACTACCATTTCCTTTTGCCACAAAATAAAGATTTTGACTATGATCAGGATGCAATACGGCATCGATAGAATTTAAACTGGGTATAGCAATAGGTGTGGGCGGTAATCCTCTTCGCGTGTAAGTATTATAAGGAGTATCCTTTCGTAAGTCATCAATCGTTAATTTTCCCGTATAGTGACTTCCTAAACCATAAATAATACTCGCGTCGATCTGTAAGGGAATCCCTTTTTTTAAACGTCTTGCAATAACACCGGCAATCATCGGTCGTTCTTTAGGTATCGCGGTTTCTTTTTCAACTAAAGAAGCAGCAATAAGCGCATCATAAGATGTTTTATAGGATAAGCCAGTTTCTCGTGTAGACCAGGCCTGCTTTAGTCTTTTTTCTAACAGCTGATAAGACCACTTTAATAAATCGGTATCTTTTGCGCCTAAACTAAAATAATACGTAGCCGGATAAAACAATCCTTCTGGATTTTCAGGCGGTAATCCGATATTCGCCAATACTTGCTCTGGAGATATCTGGTTAAGTGTGTGTTTCACATAAGGTAGTGAATTTAATGCCGTAATCACTTGTTGAAAAGTCCACCCTTCAACAATGGTAAAACGATGTAAAATCACGTTTCCTGCTAACATTTGTGCTAATAGTTGATCGGGTGTTATTCCTGGTTCAAACAAATATTCACCCGTTTTTAGCTTATTAGTAGCACCTTTTAAATAGGCTAATAAAAAAAAGAGGCGCGGATGTTTAATAAAACCTTGCGCTTGTAAATCATCAACTAAGCGATGCACTGATGATCCAGGTTCAAATATATAATGAATCGTTTGTGTTTTCGATAAAGGCGTTATTAAAAAACGATGATATTGAACAGCAAAATAGGTTAAAAAAATAGAAATAATAAGAATAATGCTGGCAAAAAGTGTAAGTCTTTTAGTCATTATTCATGACGTTTAAAAAGTAAGGAAGCATTGGTTCCACCAAATCCAAATGAATTTGATAAAGCATAATCCAATATT
>JAVHYG010000166.1 GCA_031119195.1 Rickettsiella sp.
GGTAATGATAGAGAAACCGCAGCGATCCTAGAAAAAAATGGCGCGCAACATATTGAATGTGTTGCATCAACGTGTGTGGTTGATAAAATAAATAAAGTTGTTAGCACACCCGCCTATATGCTTGCACGTTCGGTAAATGAAGTTGCTACAGGCATTGAATGCTTAGTCAAAGAATTGTTAGCCCTAATTGTGCCATGAATCAAATTTCTTTATTAGAAAAAGATACCGCTCCTCTTTTTAAAACTATTCGTAGCTTTGTGCATCGACAAACTGGTTTAAGTAAGGAACGAGTAAGAGCCTTAAACACACTGTTGACGCCTTATAGTTTACCCTTGAATGAAGGAATATTTAATCTAAAACATATTTTTCAACGCAACGCATCCACCACCCTTGAAATCGGCTTTGGCATGGGTCACAATTTACTAAAGCAGGCGCACTGCTATCCTGAGCAAAATTTTCTAGGGATAGAAGTCCATCGCCCAGGAGTTGCGGTAGTATTATTGGAAATTGAAAGATTAAAACTTCATAATCTCAAGATTATTCACGCCGACGCAGTGAAAGTTCTCAATACTTGTTTCCCAAAAAATCAACTTGATCGAATTCAAATTTTCTTCCCAGACCCCTGGCCTAAGCGAAGACACCACAAACGCCGATTAATACAATTGGAGTTTGCTAAGTTATTACAAACAAAACTAAAAACAGGTGGTCATTTACAACTGGCTACTGACTGGGAAGATTATGCAGATCATATGCTTTCTGTCTTAGAACATACATCGGGTTTAAAAAATCAAGCAGGAAAAAATCAGTTTTCTCCGCGGCTTCCCCAACGCCCATTGACTAAATTTGAAAAACGTGGTCAAAAACTAGGTCATTTAATTTGGGATTTAGTGTTTTATTCTATAAATTAAGAGTCAAGCTATTTCACTTCTTAAACTATATTTTCACTAAATTTAAATGTATTAAAACTAAAAAACACATAATTAAAAAAATGGTAACAAATCACTGACTTATAAATAAATTAATATTGAGATATAATAAAGATACTGTAAAAAAATAAAGCTGTAGGAAATATGCCTGGAAAAAATAATTTTTATAATGAAGAACTTAAAATAGTTGAATTATTGGAATTACTAGAATCAATAAATGCTAAATTCGCTAATTTAATCAAAAAAAATCTTGATGTTTCTAAAAAATACACTGAAGTCGCGGAAGACTATGAAAGCTTTATAGATTTAATTAAAAAGAATAAATCTACGAATCCAGTTACTGAATTTTATAGTGTTGAAGCCGATTTAGGGCGCATTCAATCTAGAGTAAACTCCATTCCTCTGTGTCCTAATGATAAAAAGGGACTGTATGAACAGGATAAGCAGCTTGAACTATTTGGAAAAGAACTTAGTATATTGACTGATAAAACTATTCAGTTTAAAGAAAAAATTCCAAAAAATAAGCCTAATTTAGCAAAAGATTATAATGCTTTCTTATTACAGTTAAATAGTTATACCGCGGATTGGAATACGCATTGTTATGAACTTCAAGCAGCTTATTATTATAATTACGCAACAAGCTTAGTGAAAAACTTTAAAGGAAAAAAAAAGAAAGCATCTGACATTTATAAAAAAAATCTAGAGTTTGCTATTTATTTTTTTGAAAAATCAGCTTGTTTTTATGAACAAAGTGGAAAAATAAAAGAAAAAAATGAAACTGAAATAGAAATAGCTAACAAGAAAACTATCCTGAGGAGTTTAATACAAAAATCGATTCCAGCGAGTGAAAAAATAGGTTTTCAAAAACGAAATATCACAATTTCAGTTCAGCCTTTTATAAAGCCTTCAAATGCTGTAGCTAGCTCTTCAGCAGATAAAGAAACGACAATAGAAGACGAAAAATTACCTTTAAAAAAAAGAAAAATAGTCACATTATTTAACAGTAAACAAGCTATGCCCCTGGCTATAGAAGGAGCAGAAAAAAAACATGGCAACAATTTAGCTGAAGCTTCAATTGCTATGCCTATACAAATAGTCAATCCTCTACCTGTTGACTCTGAAAATGAAAGTTTCAAAAATGAAAAATTTAAGGAATTAGATACGCTTCTTAAAAATAAATGCGCCAACGATACACTTACTTTCTATCTGAACTTACTTTTTGAATTAGCGAAATTTATCAAACTCGATACTAACGATTCAAAAAATATTTTTCAACATAATTTATTAACAAAACTATATTTATTAGAGACTAGTCTACTACTTATCAAGCTATTTAACAGTGAAAAAAAAACTTGTTTTTTTATAAACTTAGAATTCCAGATACAATCAACGCTAGATACTCTTAATAAACGTTACCCTAGCATAAAAAGCTGGAAATTTTTCCACTTAAGTGAATTTAAAACAATATCTTTCGATGAAAAAAGTATGCGTGAATTGTTTTTATCTGAAATTAAAAACTATCTTTGGGGTTTAGAAACTATTTCTAATAACTATAATGACCCTAAAGTATGTAATGTGATTTTTCATAATATATATCAATTAATAAATAATTATTTCTCTGTTAACGATATAAGATGTACTATAGACATCACTATTGAACGTGTTTCAACTTTTTTAAACAGTATAAGAAATGAAGAAGAAATTTTTTTCTATTGCCGATTAGCGCGCGAACTAGTAAAGTTTTATGTAACTCCAGATAATAGAGAGTGGATTGCAACGAATAAAATTCCGCTTAATAACTCAGTTTTTTTACAAGATCTAATGC
>JAVHYG010000167.1 GCA_031119195.1 Rickettsiella sp.
GGTATTCTATGTCGATAACTACAAAAGAACAAGCGGCCTTTCCTATAGCTAATTGTGCTATAATTCTATCAATTCCGCGTTCCATGAAAACAGCAATGCGCGATTCTGGAATAGTTTCTTCGGATAAAAAATATGCTAATTGATTGGCTTTTTCATTCGTGTTTATATAATTTATTTTTTCATCTTGGTAACGTATACAAATATTATATGGATTTACTTTAACTTGTTCTTCAAACAATTGATAAATAGTCTTCTCGGGATAATTTTGCTTAGTATCATTAATATCTTCTACTACTTTTCGAAACATTTTTGGATTTAACAAAGGTAAAAAAGCAATCGATTGCTTTGGATTTTCAATAATACCTTCTAATAACGTTTCTAAAAGACTAGGAAGATCTCCAAATACTTTCTCTAATTGTTGATTACACGTTATTTGACTTAAAGAAAAAAATATTCTGTTCTCCATAATATGAATAGTAAGCGGACACTGGTAAGAAAAACTTTTATCAATGGATATATCATCTAAGTTAATTGCAATAATAGGTTTTCCAACTGAATGAAGTTCTGGATAACGGGCATGTAAATCACGTAAATAAGTTTTTTTTCTACAAATAAGTGCTTTTTGTTTTTGTAATCTTTCTAATACTGAACTGAAGTCCATTTTATCATTAAGTTCTAACATTAACGGAACGCCATTTGCTATCAAATTTTGACACGTTCGTGCGTGCTGTCGAGTATCAGGTGTGACTAAAAAAATTCCCAGCTTTTCTTTATTTCCAAAACGATAAAGGTAAATTAAAAAAAGTGCTAAGAATAAATCTTTAGTATCTATTTCAGGAAATAAAAAACTTAAATTACTTTTCAAAAATTCTGATAAACAAAATGTGAGTGTATTAACTTGAGGGTCCTCTAATCCCTGCATATTTTGTGTATGGTTTAGATGAGGAATAGTTGCAGGTTTAAAACATTTCCATTGTGATAACCAAAATAATTCACATTTTGCTAGCTCTATACTTTTTTCTTTAAAACTTTCCCAATTACTCTCACTGGGAATAAACAATTGTGTCCCTGTTTTTATATTTAGTCCTTTATATAGATCTACTAGATCACAAGGCATCCCATCTAAGGTTTTTAGCTTTTTAATACTAACTAGCTTAGTACGAGTTGCTATTTGAATTTCTTTCTCATTACATAACCCAACAGTTCCGGGTGAATTAATCGCTTCCGGCGGATTTATTGTCAGTGCATCAACAATAAAAGCTTCATTGGCATAAACTAATTTTGAAGTAGAAAAAAAATTATCATGCTCCCCCAATTGTGTCGCACGGTAAATTACCTCGATTTCTTCAGCAGACTGTTCCCAGTTGATCCAGCCATTACCTACGGGTTTATTAAATAATCCACAGTAAGTAGCCCGATCAACTTGTTGAGGTTGTGTTTTATAAGTATCTGTCAAAAGCTCTGATAATAATTTTTTAAACGTAATGAACGCTATTTCATAACATTTTCGATTAACATTTATTGCCGTATCGTCAGACTCAATGTCAACTTTTGCTTGTTTAAGGATGTCTCCTGCATCTACTTTTTCTGACATAATATGCCATGTAATACCATGTTCTCGTTCGCCGTTCAGAATGGCCCATGAAGTTGAGTGCATACCTGCATAACGAGGCAACATGGAGTCATGAAAATTAATAGCGAAGAAACGTGGCTTGTTTAACAACGGCGTTTTTAGGATAGCAGGATTGACGATACTAAAAAGGTAATCAAACGTATCACTTAATAAGATAGCTTCATAAGCTTTATTCAGACTCGTAAAATAAGGAATTTTATTTTTCTTTGCCCATTTTTCTACATGCCCAGAAGAAGATATTATCCCTAGTACATGACAACCTTGCGCTAAAATTAATTCCGCACAGTTAAGTGTCAAACTTCCTTCGCCGATAATCCAACAACTTCTTGCATTACTTTTATATTCTTTTTCTTTCATAACAATTAAACCTTTTTTTTCGCTTGAATATCACTTAATACGTAAGCAATGTACGTACACTAAATAGTATATTTTTATACTCTGGTGAAACATAGATTATTTTTAATTAAAAATCCATTCAAAAATAAAAAAAATTTTTTTATGGGAACAAAAAAATTTCTTTAATTAAATTATAATGAACTTTGCTAAAATATCTTATAATTAAATTATTTTTATTTAAAAAATTAGGGTATATTTATTTAGGTAGAGAGATAAATCACAAAACATGATTTTTGTAATAAAAATTTACTTATGAGTACGTGAGTAACGAAGTGTGAAAATAATGCAGTTTCTTAACTCGCACCAAATGCGATGCGCCTTAGAAAATATTAATAACTAAAGAAGTTTATTGCATTGCAAACAAACTAAAATCAATAAATTGCTGGTTCTACATTTTTTAAAAATAATTGATAACAAAATTCCAGGCGAAATAGAAATACATTCTTTGGGGGATATAAAACAGAAACTATAGACTTTCAAATAAAGCCAAACTTGAATGCTCAAATAAAGTAAAAATTATCTGGGTAACAATAGCTAAGTGCAGAATATGTTCTGAATAATATTTGAACTCGGTATTATCCCGCCCTTATTTTGGCAAGGCGCCCTTTCTGGACTTACGCGAAAAATTGAATTTTGGCTGTAGCACGCGGCGCCGACTTTTCGAGGAACA
>JAVHYG010000030.1 GCA_031119195.1 Rickettsiella sp.
TGTTTACTTACTTAAAGCCGCTTTAAATGCGATCCGTAAAGCACGTGGCGAAACAGAACTGGATGCGATGGACTTTTTAGCCTTAGTCAAAGAAAAATTAAAACTGGTGGAAATGGATCAAGACTTTCTTTACCGTGCAGTTAACGAAGGCTTTTCAGGTGGCGAAAAAAAACGGAATGAAATATTGCAAATGGCACTTTTAGAGCCAAAATTAGCGATTCTTGATGAAACCGATTCCGGACTCGATATCGATGCTTTAAAACTTGTTGCCAACGGGGTTAATAGTTTACGTTCACCCGAACGTGCCATGATCCTCATTACCCATTACCAACGCTTACTAGATTATATTAAACCGGATTATGTGCATATTCTTGCGGGTGGAAAAATCATTCGCTCCGGCAATTTTAGCTTGGCACAAACACTTGAAAAAGAAGGTTATGCTGCCATACTGCAAGAGGAAGCGGTAGCTTAAAATATGATAGATACTAAACTAACACCGCACTCCTTAGCACTTTCTCATTATCTCAGCGAATATCAACGCGCTGAAAAAAATTGCATAGACACACCTGAAAAACGCTTGTTCGCACTGCGCCAAGCGGCCATACAACACTTGTCAAAACGAGGGTTTCCTAACTTAAAACACCCCGATTGGAAATACACCTCACTGATTCCATTCTTACAAGTGCCTTTTACGATGGCAGCACCCACTACTCCTACTTTAGAAAATAGTATTGAAACTGCTAGCAGTCCCTATCGATTAGTATTCATCAATGGTTTTTTTTCACACTCTTTATCAAAGACAAGTGCGCTTCCAAATAACGCACGACTCACTCATTTAGCCAATATCATTACGCATCATCCAGAATGCTTATCTAAACAATGGCCTTTATCCACTCATCATGAAAAAAATAGTTTTATTCAATTAAATACCGCCTTTATGCACGATGGTGCTTACGTTTATATACCTAAGAATACGCAATTAACGTCACCCATTGAGCTGCTTTTCATAACGACAAACGACAATCACTTTACGCCGATTCGCAATATCATTATTGCAGAAAAAAATAGTCGTGCCGTCATTATTGAAAAATATATTTCACTTAACACACTAACAGCTCCCTGTTTTAACAATACCGTTAGCGAATGCTTTTTAGCTGAAGAGAGTTGTGTTGAACATTACAAACTGATTGATGAAAATAAAAAAACAATACATATAGGCAATATTCTCGTTGAACAACAAGCAAAAAGCGAATTTTCTGCTTACTCTATTGCGTTACAAGGCGCATTAATTCGCAGTGATATCAGCCTCAAACTCTGTCAAGCTAAGGCACGATGCCATTTAAAAGGGCTTTACAGTGCCCAAGGAAAACAACACATCGCACAACAAACCATTATTGATCATGCAAGTCCGGACACACACAGCACAGAATTTTACAAAGGCATTATCGATGGCCATGCACGTGCGGTATTTGACGGTAAACTTATCGTGCGTGAAAAAGCCATAAAAAGTAGCGCACAACAACTTAATAAAAATCTACTTTTATCGGCAGCTGCCGAAGTTATTACAAAACCCCAATTGGAAATATTTGCCGACGATATTTTCTGTACACATGGTGCCAGTATTGGTCAGCTCGATGAAACAGCACTTTTTTATCTACGCGCGCGTGGTTTAACAGAAACAAACGCACGTTCAATCTTAATTAAAGCCTTTATCCGCGATATTCTTCAACAAATGCCTCTGTTAAATACGTATTCTTTTCTATCTCACTCATTAAAAAAATTACTAGCTATTGATTATGAAACCATTTGATGTCACTACAATAAGAGAAGATTTTCCCATCTTCAAGGAAAAAGTCCACGATAAACCGCTGATTTATCTCGATAGTGCAGCGAGTATGCAGAAACCGTACGTTGTGATCAAACGAATCCATGATTTTTATAGTCATGAATATAGTAGTGTTCATCGCGGAATACATACGCTTAGTGAACACGCAACGGAAGAATTTGAACAAAGTCGTGTCAAAATTCAAAAATTTATTAATGCTGAAAAATTTTCTGAAATAGTGTTTGTGCGTGGTACAACTGAAGCTATTAACCTCGTGGCACAAACCCACGGCCGATGCCACATAAAAGCCGGCGATGAAATTATCATTTCACATATGGAACATCACGCCAATATTGTGCCTTGGCAACTTTTATGTGAACAAACTGGCGCACAACTCAA
Source organism: Rickettsiella sp. (assembly GCA_031119195.1). GTDB lineage: Bacteria > Pseudomonadota > Gammaproteobacteria > Diplorickettsiales > Diplorickettsiaceae > JAVHYG01. Next base: position 2,225 of record JAVHYG010000030.1, read on the forward strand.
AGTCATTCCAATTAATGACGAGGGCGAATTAATTCTTGAAGCATACAAAAAACTACTGAATAAAAAAACGAAACTCGTTGCTATCTGTCATATTTCTAATACCTTAGGCACGATTAATCCGATAAAAGAAATCATTGATGATGCACATGCCAACAGCGACCATACAAAGGTATTAATCGACGGTGCGCAAGGGATTGTTCACGCAAAAGTCGATGTACAAGCCTTAGATTGCGATTTTTATTGCTTTTCTGGCCATAAACTCTTTGCTCCAACCGGCATCGGTGTACTCTATGGCAAGCAAGCCTTGTTAGAAAATATGCCGCCCTACGAAGGCGGCGGCAGCATGATCACCGAAGTGGATCTCGAAAAAAGTAGTTATCGCGAACCACCTTATAAGTTTGAGGCAGGCACACCCCACATTAGTGGCGCTATCGGTTTAGGTACTGCTATTGATTACCTCAACAACTTAGATTTCAATGCCATACAAACCTATGAAAAAGAATTATTAGATTACGCGACAGCACAGTTGTTGCAAGTTTCAGGCGTGAAATTACTAGGCACCGCAAAAGAAAAAGCACCTATTTTAAGTTTCATTATTACAGATAATCGAGGTCAACGCATTCATGGCCATGATATCAGTGATATTCTCAATTCAGAAGTGGGTGTCGCAGTACGTGCAGGGCAACACTGTACCATGCCCTTAATGAAACGATTGGGTGTTGATTCGACAATACGTGCTTCCTTAGCATTTTATAATACCAAAGCAGATATCGATGCCTTAATAAAGGGTTTAAAAATAGCAAAAGCGATATTTAACATAGAAACTCATTCTTCTGTAATTAGCCATGTCTGATTTACGCGAGCTTTACCAAGAAATGATTCTCGATCACGGGCGAAATCCGCGTCATTGCTGTGTCATGCCACATGCAAATCGACAAGCTGAAGGTTTCAATCAACTCTGCGGCGATCGCTTAACCCTTTATTTAGCGGTCGAAAATAATATCATTAAAGATATCAGTTTTACCGGATCAGGTTGCGCAATTTCTATGGCATCCGCTTCGCTGATGTCAGAAGCATTAAAAGGAAAAACCGAAGCCGAAGCAATTTCTTTTTTTCAAAAGTTTCATAAACTATTAACCTTGGAGAATTCGCCAGCAAATCCTGCGAAAGATCTTGCAAAATTAGTCGTTTTTGCCGGTGTCAAAGCGTATCCAGCGCGTGTAAAGTGCGCCACCCTGGCGTGGCATACCTTACACGCGGCGCTGTATGAGAAAAAAGAAATAGTTTCTACAGAAAGTTAAGCCGTTTTTGTATATATCCACTAGTACTTCACAGCTATCTTTTATTATTTCATTTAACTTCTTCTAGTTTCGCACGAAACTCCTGTTCTTGTTTCATTGCTTATTTCTCAATTAGCTCTAGCGTTTTTGTTCGCTAGCTTAGTTAATAATAAGCACTTACACAATCTAGTTTACACACTCATTTATCGCCATTTCTGCTTGGCTGCAGAAATATCAGCAGCAATTAATACATAAAATTTCTTTCTATCAACAGGATTGGTTAATTATTAAAAGCTCTATTGCTAAAAATTTAAAACTCATTTTAGCTCAATCTTGAAAATTAGCCGCGAAACTCCTGTTTTAGTGCAGTGATAATTTGCAATTCACTAAATTTTTTCTTTTTCATCTTAAGCATCCTGGTTATTAATTTACCAAAAAACTCTATCTCTTTCATGGGAAATTATAAGGGAGGGTTACCGCTAGGCTGCGCGCAGCGGCTTCCACAATGACTTGGCTGTGTATGCCTTTCCTGCTTCACCCGTCACGCATACCTATCGCGAGATCAATTTTGTGCTTTTCATTGCTCGGCGACTAACTAAAGAGATAGCGTCCTGTAAGGACAATACTGTTTGTGAAAAACGAGTTACTTAAATGTTGGTTTTTATACAACCCTAGTGCGTCACCGCTAGGATTAAAACCAAAATTATCATAGCGATAGCCTAAACTGAGTAGGAAATCTTTTCTACACTGATAGTCTAAACCTAATCCAATACTATAGCTAAATTCAAAGTCTTTTTGATTTTTAAAACTTGTAGGAACAGTGCGAGGTTGAGTTAAACTATATTCTTTATAATCCTCAAGTATATTGCAGGATCCTCCAAGGCCTAAAGAAGCATAAGGCATAAAAGATTTCCACTTATATAGGTTAACTTTCCCTAATAATCTAAGGTTGGAGTGACTGATGGAATATTGGTAAAGATAGGCAGGTATTTCTGCTTTTGCATATATGCTACCATGCATTTTCGCATTGGTGATATAACTATATTCTAGTCCTAAACTTGCATAAGGTATTAACAAAGAATTAAATTTCCATACATATCCACCCGACGTAAATAATAATGCACCCCTTGCTATGGATTCAGCCTTAAAGGTATCTGGAAATCTGAGAGTTGGAGTTCTCTTTATTTTTTGTTCTCCATTTATGTAGTTAATTGCTCGACCTAAACCTGCGTCAAAGTAATATATATCATCGGGGTATTCGCTTATATTACAATGCATAGTTTTATCAGTATTATGGGTAAGTAGGCTTAGTAAACCTTCATTACCTCCTAGTAATAAGTTTTTATTGTCAAAAAAGGTAGGATTGCATCGCTTAGATCGGTAGCTAATACAAAGTTTATCGCATCCTATCCGCATTTTGCCGTTTTTAGTAGATCGATTGATACTATTGTTTTTATTAATATTTAAATCAATAGTTGTTGTTTCCGCATGACTTTCGTAAGATAGTATAGAGATTAAAAAAATAAACAAATAGCTTACATAGTTGCTTTTTAACATAAACCCTCCTTTTTATCTTTTATATTTTTATTTAATAAAAGATAAATCCATCTTTCTTGGTTTGTAACTCTAGTTGTGTTTAATTATTTTAATAGTTTTTTTTATTCAAAAAATCAAGTTAACGCCTAAAATAAAGTAACAAAATAAATAGATAATAAATAGAAAAATTAACTAATTAAGATAGTAAATGATAAACTGAATTACGGTAACTAGTTTTTTAAATACATAAATTCATTCATTTAACAATGTTTTATCAAGTGATCTACTTTATTTAATTTATAAACTTGATTTTTGACTAATGAGAAAGCACCATTAAGGAAATAAATATAGACAAATAAAACCTTAAATTTCAAGTTATTGAATTTATTTTTATAAATAAAATTTTTATTTTAAACTTTTTTAAACTAACTAATTTTTTTATTACAAGAAAGGGATGTGGATATAAATAAGAAAATAGAAATTAATAAATATTATATAAATTATATCTTTCGACGAGACAGGAAAGCATTGATAAAACAACGCGCAGTCGAGGAACCCACGCTAGGCGCGGGTTGAGGGGCAAACAGAAAACGTATCGCGGCGTAAAGTTATTTGTGGCCGGCGACTTGCACAGTGCAAAATAATGGGCTAGTACGTCGCGGACGCAGGACGGATCGCAGTCTAATGATAGTCGCGTAATGCGAACAAATTTTGGGGACAAAACGGGCAAAAATTTTTCGTGAGCATACCGACTCACTTGCTACTAAACCGGATAATGCAGTAAAACTTCCTGATAATGAAAGCAAGGTAACGGAAAATAACAAAGCCGGTAGCAGCAACTGTAAAAAAAAAATGGTAAAGAAGATGATAGTAGGTTTTAAAATTGAGCCATTGATGTAAAAATACAAAAAAAATATGAAAAAAAATACTGAATATTTGATGAATAAAATTTATTACTCAAAAAAAATCTTTATAAGATGAGATTAATAAAATAAAAAAATTCAGATATAAAAATTAATGGGAACGATTGATATAAGCTACAAATAGATAAATTAAAAAAGTTGCAAGGCCAAGTTCGGTATATAAGTAAAAATGTGTTTGATAGTAAAATATCGCATATAAATAAAAATGTAAAAAAAATTAGAAGAATTAAAAATTAAAATTTTTGGATAGATTTGATGAAATCCTTAAAAAATTACAAAAAATTTTAAAAAGATCAAATAATTAGAATTGATAAACAATTAAGCTTATTTATAATGCTGTAAAAGTAAACTAAAAAATATATAAAGATAAACAAGAAGATATGAACGATAACTTCGTTTTGAATCAATTAGGAACAGATTCTAAAACTAAATATATTGATTCTTATTCACATTTCGGAGAAAAACCAGAAAGAAAGAAAATTTCATTAGATGGATTATCGGGAGGAGGTATGGTTTTTGAGAAAATCAAAAACGCACTTCAACCTACAGTTGAAGAGATTGATAGGGCGCGCGATGAAATAGATGAAGCTAAAGATACAATCTTAAAACAAAGTGATAAAATATCTGAATTTTCTGAGAAACTAGATACAGTTACGCAACAATCTAAAAAAAATAAAGAACTTATCAACAGTGAAATTAATTCGATAAGACAAACATTAGAAGACAATTCTAATAATTTGAGAAATAAAATAGACGGTGTTGATGAACAACTTACTGAAGATATTATACGCATAAGAAAAAATTTTGGTGAGGAGGTAAATATAGTAAAAAATAATTGTGAAGTCAAAGCAGAAAAATTCAATAAAAAGCTTCATAATACAAAAAAATATTTAGAAGATGAAATTTATAAATCAAAAAATGACTGTGAATTAGGAAAAGCTAATTTACAAATAAGTATAGAAACATTAGAAGAAACGCTAGATGAAGCTGTTAAACGTGTTAAAGAAACCTCAGAGAAAAGTTTAAAAAAATTAAAAGAACATTGTGAAAATAAATCAGAAATTTTAGATCAAAAAATTAAAAAAAATAAAAATACAATTAACGAGTTTGAAGACAAGATAAATAATTTTGAGACTAATCTACAGGATATCACTAAAAAAACTGAATCAATTACGACTGTGATAGAAGCTAACAAAATTGAGATAGGTGTAGTTGATAAGAAAGCAGATGAGAACAAAGCTGCGATTGAAACTGCCACAACCAAACTAAAGAAAGTACCTGATGATCTTACAAATCAATTAGCAAAGCTAAAAGATTTACCAGCAATACCCACAGACCTGGCTGACCAATTAGCAAAAGTAAAAGATTTGCCAGCAATACCTAAAGACCTGGCTGACCAATTAGCAAAAGTAAAAGATTTACCAGCAAATTTAGGAGAAAAATTAGCTAACCTTGATAATGTAAGCGGTGTGAAAGCTCAGATGGATAGATTAAATCAACAGTTAAAAACGATATTTAAAGCTCAACTGGAAACATTATGGGTGGATGTTTAATTAAAGGTATTTGAGTCAGGAGGAGAAATTGTGTAAATTCGTTGTAGAGGCTTAAATTAATTCTACCTTGGAATTCGATAGTAAAATGAGCCAAGACAATTTTCCAAAGCTAGTAAACCATTTTGTGCCATTTTGTGTAATACCGTGTTGGAAGAATCTGTCTCGAATTCAATGGTGTGCGATTCATAGACATAGTTTCATTATAGTTGTTATGATTAATTGCTATGAATCGTACATTCAAAATCTGTCTAAATTGGGTATAAGTCTGCTAAAGAAGACAAGTTGTCGGTTATGTGTGCAGATGTTTTGTTATTTCAAAGCCTACATTACGCAAATGGTATAAACGCTAAAAGCAATCAAAGTACAAGGCCTCACCGCTCGCTTAATAAAAAAAATTACTTTAGAAATAGAAAAATGGATTGTTGATTTTAGAAATCAAAAAAAAAGGCGTAAGGCGTATTCAAACTAAGTTAATAAGATTATACCAATGTTAATCATCGTTAGCAACAATTCATAACGCGTTAAATTCTCTGTCAATATAAAGTTAATTCTATTAAGCATTTAAAGCGTAAAAAACAGTTCAAGCGTTATTTTCGGTCGATCTCAGGCGATAGAGTGCAAATAGATAAAGCCTGTGAATTAAATTGTGTAAATGCGTTGTCAGGAGAATCTGCCTTCAAATTCGATAGCAAATCGATTCATAGCCGCTCTCCAATCGTGTAAAGCCATAGTCCATTTTCGTGATGCCTTTTGTACAGCTAAATATACTCCTTATAATGCGGATTGCTCATTTGAAAATAGTTTACGATTATTAATCGATTTTCTAATTACACTATTGAGTGATTCAATGGCATTGGTGGTATAAATAATTTTACGTATTTCATCAGGATAATCGATAAATTTAAATTTATAATATTGATCCAGTTTTTACTCCAGATAAGGCTAATAGCGGGATATTTTTTATCCCATTTTTCACTATAGATAAGAAGTGCCTCTTCAGCTTGTTCAATAGAAATAGTCCGATAAATAACCTTAAGATCCGCTACAAGGCTTCCATATCCTTATGAGGCACATAGCGTAATGCATGACGAATAAGATGCACAATGCATAACTAAATTTTAGTTTTTGGAAATACTGTGTTAATGGCCTCTGGAAATCCGCTTAAACCATCAACGCAAGCAATAAAATTGTCCTTAACGCCACGATTGTTTAATTCAGTAAACACAGCAAGCCAAAAATTTGCCACCTCGGTTTCGGCTATCCACAAGCCTAGCAATTCTTTTTTCCCCTCATAATTAATGGCTAAGGCCAAATAAATAGATTTATTGATAACCCGTTTATCGTGATGACACTTAATAACGATAAAATCAAATGCAGGATGGGATAAACCCTTTCTAAAGGACGATTCTGCCATACCATGATCTCATCAATGACCGCTTAAGTCACTTTAGAAATCGAGCTATGCGATACCTTGGCACCGTACATTTCTTTGAACGTAGACGCAATATCGCGAGTGGTCATACCTGTGCATTAAACCAAAATCTGCTCATCAAACTCAGTGAGACGCGTTTGGCCTTTGCGAATAAGCTGAGGTGCAAATGTACTATTTCGGTCCCGAGGGGTATTAATTTCTACTTCGCCAAAATCACCCTTTAATCACTTAGGCGAATAACCATTGCGGCTATTTCCCGTGTTTTCCTTTCTACAGCAGCTTTTCGTACTTAAGATGCTCGTCTAGCTCCACATCCATCGCACGTTCTACGGTGAGCTTTAATAGTTGCTTGCTCAGCGCAGATATATCTTTTTGGCTCTTTATGGATTAGGATAATTCATTGATTAGTTCGAATTTAGAGTTATTTCTTGTTTTTCATTCATTGCATAGTTCTCTATTTTACACTAGCATTTTATTTTCAGGCTAGCTTAGTTAATTATAAGCATTTACACAATTTAATTTACAGACTCTAATTTTAATTATTTTAACAAGCCCAATTGATGTGTTCTATTTTTACCTACTTTTTCAACATACCGTAGAGTTAACATACAAGTTAGTTGAACACCACCGCACACTTTTCTCAAATTCTACTTCGATGATGCAATAATTCAGGGTAGACATTTTTTTCAAGTTTTTTCAAGAACAACAACAACAACAACAACAAGCATCAGCAACAATAAAAAATGCACAATTACAAAAAGTTGACGATCCTGTTTCTCCTTCCTTACTGTCCTTTAATTTTTCATCAGAGTCCTTTAGTTTTTCTTCTACTTCTTTATGTAATTTTTTATCAAGTTCCACTAGTTTTTCTTCTATTTCTTTTTTTAATGCTTTATCAAGTTCCTTTACTTTTTCTTCTTTGTCTTTATGTAATTTGTCCCGCAGTTCTTTTAATTTGTCCTCTAATTCCTTTTTCTTTTTTTCTTTCTCCTCAGTTGCTTTGTCATTAAGATCCTTTATCTTTTGTTTTCTCTCTTCGTTTAATTTTTCCTTAAACTCTTCAAGCTTTTTGTTGAAAGCCTCAATGTCGTCTTTAGTGGCTTCCTTAATCTTTTTCTGAAATTCATCTAGTTTTTCACTACGATCTTTAGCTAACTCTTCCTTAAGTTTTTTTATTTTATCGTCCATGTCGTTGTCTAATCTTTCCTTAAGCTCCTTTATTTTTTTCTTAAAAGTATCTATTTCTTTTTCATGCTCTTTAATTAATTTGTCCTCAAGTTCCTTTACTTTTTCTCCTTTGTCTTTACTTAATTTATCGTTAAAAGTAGCTACAGTTACTTCTTTTTCTGCTAAATAATCTTTTCTAATTCTCCAACTGCCAACATCATACCAAGGACCATTACCTACCACTAAATTATGTCCTGCAGGAATATTGAAAAATTTATCTTGCCAGTATGGATAACTTACCCCTAGCACTACTTCATCTCCTTCAATGCTTTCTATCCAAAGGTCATATCTTCCATATGGATTCTGGTGAACACCCCTCTTTTGTGTAGGAGATATTACACACCTATTAACTTCATCCCTAACATAACAACGCACTGAAGCTGCTGCTGCCTGCACGCTTAAGTCTGACTCCTGTGTCCTTTCAGTAGAGACTGAATTAGAATTCTTCGTTTCCCTTTCTTGATTATGCGGTAACACTAACTGCAACTCCAATTCATCTCCTTCCTTCTCATGGTGTGCGTGTGCTTGATACGAATAAGCAATCAGCGTAGCATTGTCTCGTAGTTTTTCACTATAATATAAGCCTATTTCTTTGATTTTTCCGGCACACGAGCGAGGCACTTTTATTTTTAATTCATAAATCTTACTCCCTCCGATAGTTTTACACTTTATGGCATCTAAATTCACGCGAACCAATTCACTTGCAACTTCAGATGGGTCAAGACTATTTTTTGGAACACCATCTCCCAAGCTTATTTGAAAATTCTCTACATCCATGGTATTTTTTAATACATTTAGCCTTAAAAAAAGCTGGCTAGTTGGTCCTAAATCAATCTTTTTATTTTCTGTTTTCACGTTTTATATTCCTTATCAATTTAATTTCAAATATGCACTAAAGAAATTTTATGCTTTAGTGGTCTTCCTAATCTAGCCATTTTGTTTAGTAATTTTATTTTGTTAACAATAGTGTTTTTATGTCAAGATAAAAGCAAAAATTCTTTTTATTCTAAACATACATGGAATGAAAGGGCGTTTATGATACCCCTGTTAATTTTCCATCGCTTCAAACCAGTCATAAAATTTTTCGATTAATCATTTTTATTATATTATCCCTCTATTTTAGGCTCTTTTACTTTTTAGGTTACTTTTTTTTAATTCATCTTATGCTTCGCTTGTACTTCGCTTATAATACTGTAGCTTCCAATTATGGATAATTGATGGAATTACTCGGTGTCACAAGCACTGTCTGCCCAAACACTTTTGACTTTAGTTCTTATCTGCTTAACCATCTCATCGACAACTTCACCATCATTTACATTACTCTCAGTACATCGCTATAAACTGTTGTTGACCTAAATCTAAGACTCATAGCCAAATAAATTTATTTAAAATCAGCTTATTTCATAAATTGTAATTTTACTTTCTTGACATCGACACAATGTAACTTCATCCTCAAGATATTCCTCGGAATCAGTCGCTTTATGTGATCTAAAGAGTATCAAATAAATCGATCGGCCTACGGTAATCGCCTTACTACTACTAAATATTAAATCCTGTGGTTTGTACTCTGCTGGCACAAGAAATTCCCAATCTCCACTCCCTCCCCCTGAAGATCTACCGCTAGAAAAATTATATTTATAGTACATCGGGTTCTCATTATTAAATAGTTGATCAGAAAAAATAAAAATACAATTTTCAAAAACACAGGAAGCTGGGAAAGGAGAATATGTTTTAATTCCAGCATTTAAGCCAACGTAGCTTTGAATAGATCGTTCAGTATTATAAATCTTGGTTGTTTCGTCTTCTCTAGCTTGCGGATGTCGGGGAATATTATAATAAGGCCTTATATAAAAAAATTCGACAATATTCTCTGGGTCTACGGTGTTACCACCGATACAAATTATTTTTTCATCTTTAATATGCACAATAGGTGAAACTCTAGGCTGAATCAAAAAATTATTTCGAGCTTCTCCCACCCAATTATTGCCTGTGCCCGGTCTACCCAACATCCAGTCACCCCATCGGGATCCTAATAGAACTCTACTGCGGGTATCTACTCCATTATCTTTGTTTAGCTTTCCGCCAATAACCCACGGTTGTTTATCGAAAACAATTAGGCTCCCTCCTTCATGATCTCGGTAAGGATTTAAAAGGTCTAAGGGATATAAATGTGTAGCATAGGGTTCCATAACCGCAGAAAAATTTTCTTGTTTTTTTAAACTTAAACACCAAATCGTTTTTTTTCCCAATAAATACCAACGTATAAACTCAGCATTTTCTTCATAAACGCTCGCGTTATAAATAAATTCCTCAGGTATAGTTGCTACATGCTTAATAATCTTATTTATTTCATGGTTTACGATATTGAAGCTTGCTAGATATAAGGCTTTTTTTGCCATTGAACAACATAATAAATAAATAGTTTGGTGGGCGTTAAAATGTGCGCCTATCAGTTTTAGATCACTGACTGATTTTTGGCTAGCACTAAATTTTTTTGACCAGCTTTGATATTTTGCTTCTTCAAACACACCAAATCCAATATCCATATATAATTCCTATTGAAACAGTTTTTTAATAGCGATTTGCTATCCTCACGAAAAATTTCAGTTGTCCAACGAGACATGGAAAGCATCGCAGAAGAGATGCGCATTCGTGGAACCCTAAAAACGCGCGTTTTTGCTTTTCCCGTCAACCCACGCCTATTGTGGGAGCCTCTTGACTTCCCACAACATGCTCCCTTGTCACGTCGGATGCTCTAACGCACCTTTATCACGCACACCTAACTATTCATCTATATATATATCCTTGTCTTTATCAAGCGAATCTACTATATCTTTGGAGAGTTTAGTTAGGCGGGAGAATTTAACTTTTAATTGTTTATTTAATTCAACAAACCTCGTGTCTATAGCGTTAAATTTTTCATTAATCTTACTAAATTTAGTATTTAAATCTTTATCTTCTTCAAGTTTTAGTGGATTATTAGCGTTCATTACTTTCTCCTTTAGATAATGGTTATTACTTATTTGATGATTTAGATATTTTTCCAATCTATACTAAGCTCTAATTTTAGAATATTTTTTATTTGCTCATTTAATTCATCAATCCTCAAGTCCATAGCCTTAAATTTTTCATTAATCTTGCTAAATTTATTATTTAAATCTTCATCTTCTTCAAGTTTTAGTGGATTATTAGCGTTCATCACTTTCTCCTTTAGATAATGGTTGTTACTTATTTAATGATTTAGATATTTTTCCAATCTATGCTAAGCTCTAAACTTTCTCCTCTAGATAGTGGTTGTTACTTATTTAATGATTTAGACATCCACCCAATCAAGACTCAATTCGCTTTTAAAAATACTTCTTAATTGTTCATTTAATTTTTTGAAAGCTTGTATTCTGGCTAATAAATCAGTCTGTTGATTGGTAAGTTTTTCATCGATATTATCTACTTTTCCTTGAAGTCCTTCGAAGGCTTTAAGAGCTTCTAATCTTTCTTCAATATTTTTTATTGATGTCTTATTTTTCTCAATTTTCTTTTCAAGTTTTTCTCCAATTGTTTTTTCAAGTCCATCGATCGTATCTACTTTTTCTTTAAGTTTTTCGAACTTTTCAAGATGTTTTAACTTTTCTTCAAAATTTTCCAGTGGTTTTAACTTGCCTTCAACCTCGGTAACCTTTGCATCCAACCCTTCCAGTGGTTTTAACTTGCCTTCAACCTCGGTGACTTTTGCATCCAACTCTTC
>JAVHYG010000031.1 GCA_031119195.1 Rickettsiella sp.
CACATTCAAGAGGGATCGAGAAGTGATGCTAAAAGGGTTTGCTTTAATTTTTGCGATTTTTTTTATTGGTCTAGGTATAGTGGAATTTATTCCACCTCTTAGGCATAACCAATTACTTTTTAATTTGTTTGAAGTGAATTCAGTTCATAATCTATTTCATATTCTTGTAGGTTTTGTCGCATTATCCGCGAGTGTATCGGCTGTTTATGCGAAATTGTACTTTAAGTTTTTTGGTATAGTTTTTGCTCTCATTGCTATTTTGGGTTTCGCACTAAATGGGAATCTTAGTTTTTTACAGGTTAATCTAGCAGATAGTTTTTTTTATGCCATCGTTGCATTAATTACACTCTATTTAGGTTTTACGAGTAAATCATCGACAAGGCAGCGCTGTCATTTGGCATAATGAGGCAGAATGCGATATTTTCTCATTTCGTTGGCTATGTCATAAGGAGAAATAATACTTTCAGTTAAATCCGACAAGCGTACAGTGAGTAATGCAAGTACTCGTTCAAAATCACTTGCATTTGCTTAGATAATTTACTATAAAATGCGTTGCATTTTTTTGCATGGATACTATTTTTTTTACATTGCCAGGTGTTCATTATTGATTATATCCCATTCTTGAATTAGAGTTTTTTCATCTGGTTTTTTATTTTGTAATGGGCTAATTGTTTCGCCTTGTTGAAATCCCCACATTAATTTTATAACGATAAGTTTGATGTCTTCCATGAGATGTTCATTTTTTAAAATTTTATAGAAGAATTATAGCAATTTTTTTATGTTTTTTATGAACAAGATAATGTATTAAATTGATAAATATAGATGTAGAGTTTAAATTCCGTAGGATTTTAATTTTTTACAATTATTCCCACATTTCCAATGCATAAGCACCTTGCCAAAAATTGTATTCTAATTGCGTTGCACGCCTGAATGCAGTTATCATTTTCTTTTTTGTATATTCCGAAGTAGTCTCCCCTAATTCATTAAGGATTGTAATTGCTGAGTCAACTGAAGTATTAAATTTGGGGTTTGAGTATAAATTAATCCATTCTTGATAGGGATTATTTATCGTTTTTTTAGCTAAAGCTTTTTCGCCCACTTGTTGATATACCCAAAAACAAGGTAACAAGCTGGCAACGGCTTCTTCAACCGGCGCCGTGTTTGCCATTTTTAATAAATAATTTGTATACATAAAACAAAAAGGACTTTGTTCATGTGTTGAGTTATGTGTAGGGGAGTGTTTTTTTAAGAAGTTAGCATGTAGTTCACGTTCGGCTTTGATGGCATTCATTGCAAATTCAAGAAAGTATTCTGTTTGATGATCATGAGGAAGTTTGCTGGCTGTTAAGGCTAATGCTTTAGAAAAATCAGCGAGGTAAAGAGCATCTTGAGCAAGATAAAAAGTAAATTTTTGGAGTGGTAAGGATCCATTTGCTAATTCTCGATTAAAGGCCTGATCATGAATTTTGTTCATAAGATCACTAACGGTTTCGCGCATTTTATTAAATAGCATTGTATTGTACCTTTTTTAAAAAATAAAAGTGATTCACGGGCCCATTTCCTTTACCTAAATTTAGATCTTTACCTGCATTAATAGCTTGATAAAGGTAAGTTTTTGCTTTGGAAATAGCTTCAACGAGTGCATAACCTTGTGCAAGATAAGAAGCAATAGTTGATGATAACGTACACCCAGTTCCGTGCGTATGCGGCGTGTCGATACGTGGGCTGTTAAAGCAAAAAAATTTTTTTTGTGAGTAATTATAAAAAATATCAGGAGAGTCAGGGTCGTTTAAATGACCACCTTTAAGCAAAACGGAAATATTATATGTTTCCGCTAAGCGTTCGGTAGCCGATCGCATTTGTTTTTGGTTAGTTATTTTAATACCAAGTAACATTTCAGCTTCAGGAATATTTGGTGTGATCAGTGTTACTAATGGAAATAACTCTTTTTTGATAGTATTGATTGCGTCAAATTTTAAAAGTGAATCACCACTTTGTGCTGTTATGACGGGATCTAACACAATAAAAGGAGGGTGGTATTTTTTTAAACTGTTTGCTACTAAAAGAATAATTTTTTTGTTGTAAAGCATGCCGAGTTTAACAGCGCCAAACTTCAAATCACTGAATACAGAATCGATTTGTTGCTGTATAAATGGAAGAGGGATTTCTTGAATGGCTTGCACACCTTGTGTGTTTTGCGCTACTAAAATGGTAATTACAGTAGCGGCATAACAACCCGTAGCTGAAATCGCTTTGATATCGGCTTGTATTCCTGCGCCGCCGGAAGGATCGGTGCCGGCAATACTTAGTACAAGAGGCAATCTTGGGTTATTTAGCATCATAAAATGATTGTGAAGTGAGTTGAGATAGTATTTGTGTAGTTTGTTGAGGATTAATCGATGAAAAGATACCAGCGCTTAAGGCAATACCAGAAATCTGGGTAGGTAATACAAGATTGATATTGTTTTCATTAATTCCTCCAATAGCAACGATCGGTTTAGAAAGGATAGAGGTTATTTTATTTAGGTTTGCTATCCCAATCGATGGTCTTGCATCTATTTTGGTTGAAGTCGCAAAGACTGGCCCTACGCCAAAATAATCACAATCAAATGATTTGCATTGTTCAGCGTGTTGAATAGTTTGGATTGAAAGTCCAATAATTTTTTTATAGCCTAATTGTTGGCGTACATATGCATATGGTTTATCAGTTTGACCAATATGAATTCCTTCTGCATCGACGGCTTGTACAACTTCAACAAAATCATTAATGATTAATGGGATATTTCGAGGTTTAAGTAGCTTCTGCAGAGATTTTGCTTGTGAATATACGGCGTGTAAGCTTTGATGTTTCATTCTTAATTGTACGCAGGTGATGCCCGAATCGATGACTTCTTCTACAGCTGTGATAAGGGGTTTGGGATAGCATGCCTTATCATCAGCAATAAGATAAAGACGCAAGGTTTGTGAATTTATCAACATATGAGTGATTATGGTTGTGATATCAAGGATTTTAATTCGGTTTGTTTAACTGTGTATAGCTTATCTAATAAGTTTGTATAAAAGCTTCCGGGCCCAATAGATAATGGTATAGCTAATTCGCCGACTAATCCAAATAAAGCCATCGCATGGATCGCTGCAATAAATGAATTAGGATTTACAGTTAAAAAACTGGCAATAATACTTGTGAGTGAACAACCCATACCAACCACTTTGGTAAAGAGAGGTGTTCCGTAATTAAGCATAACATGCTGCGTTTCATTGACAATCAGATCACTTTTTCCACTGACGACTACAATACAATGATACTTTTTAGCGATTGTGGTAGCGGCTACCAGTGCGGTATTGCTGGTATGCATCGTTGTATCGACGCCTTTAGTTTTTATATGAGGGTCTACTAATGCCATAATTTCTGAGGCATTACCCCGGACCAATGTGACTCCTCGTTCTAAAATCTTTTTTGCTGCTTCTGTTCTATAGCGACTAGCACCGGCACCTACGGGGTCAAGCACAATAGGAATTTTTAATTTTAATGCGGTGTTTTGTGCCATTTTGATAGCACTAAGCCATTTTTCATCGGGCGTACCGATATTTGTGACTAAGGCTTGAGAAATTTGAAGAATATCCGTAAGTTCTTCTTTGGCATGGGCCATTATTGGTGATGCGCCTAATGCTAACAATAGGTTAGCTGTTATCGGCATGACGACGAGGTTGGTTAGATTATGTATAACCGGGTTGATTTGGCGAATCCGATCGAGATCGGAAAACAGCTTATCTAAAGCGATTTTATAGGTGATACAGGTGTTTGTTTTCATTATACAACTTCCTACGCAGGTTTTAACCTGATCAGGTTGGAGGGTTAAATGCTGTGCATTTTCTCAGCCCATATAGGGCACCCCTGTTGATTGCTATACTGTAACGCTAACTTTTAGCGTATATATTATTAATACTATATTCCTTTATTAAACACTATTTAGAGTGAAAAATACAAGTTTTGGACATAAAAGAATCAATATATACTCAGTTGCATTCGAAATTAGATGTTTGCAATGTCAAATGCTTTCTTTTTGCGATGGGAATGGAAGAGTCACGATTTTTTCCGCACATCACGTGCGCAAGTTTTATTTGTGTATGTCGTGTGTGATTGCAATAAGCTTAGTGGCTTTAAAAAATTCGCGACTTTAAGTGTGGGCAATATATAATAATCCCACTGCTTACAAGCATTGTGATAACTGCTATAGTCATTATTATGGAAATTGAACAACTTAAAACCATTTTAGAGGCAGCTATTTTAGCAGCAGGCGAGCCTGTGAGCGTGGAGCGTTTATTGGGGCTGTTTCCGGAAACTGATCGGCCTGCAAGATCGTTGCTAAAACAGGCTCTGGCAACCTTAGAGTCTGATTATCTATTGCGAGGAATTCGCTTAAAACATGTGGGCAGTGGTTATATTTTTCACACGCCGCCTGAACTTAGCGGCTGGATAAAAGGGCTTTGGCCAGAAAAAAGGCCTCGTTATACGCGTGCCTTTTTAGAGACCTTGGCGATTATTGCCTATAAACAACCCGTTACGCGGGGAGATATCGAAGCCATTCGTGGCGTAACGGTGAGTCCAACTACCATAAAAGCGCTATTAGATCAGGAATGGGTTCAAGCGGTAGGTCAACGCGAGGTGCCGGGTAGACCTAATCTTTATGCAACTACTAAGCAGTTTTTAGACCATTTTAATTTACACACCTTGGAAGCGTTGCCAGCATTTCCTGTTGTTTCTTCTGTTTCGGCTATTGATACTCAAGAAATCCAACAGCTAGAGTCTCAATGATAATGCATTAAACATTTTCTAAGTTAGAAATATGACTGAAAAATTACAAAAAGTATTGGCGAATCTTGGTTTGGGTTCACGACGTGAGATAGAACGTTGGATCGTGCAAGGTCGTATTAGCGTTAATAGGGAAGTGGCCAAGATCGGCGACAGAGTTAATCTAAATACAAAGATTTTTATTGATGGCAAACCCATTAAACGACAATCAAAGTTATCTTTTAAACGGCGTGTGTTGATCTATCATAAACCCGAGGGTGAAGTGTGTACGCGTACTGATCCGGAA
This sequence comes from Rickettsiella sp., assembly GCA_031119195.1. GTDB lineage: Bacteria > Pseudomonadota > Gammaproteobacteria > Diplorickettsiales > Diplorickettsiaceae > JAVHYG01. Next base: position 5,100 of record JAVHYG010000031.1, read on the forward strand.
AATAGGCCAACCGTATTCTCTCATTTGCCCTCTTTAAAGGGTGAGCGTTGGATTATGATCGGACGTTTAGATATTACGACACTAGGCCTTTTAATTTTTACTAACGATGGTGAATTGGCACATCGTTTATCTCATCCTTCTTATGAAATCGAAAGAGAATATGCGGTGCGTGTATTAGGTGAAGTCGATAAAAATATACTCAAACGTCTGCAAGTAGGTGTTAAGTTAGAAGATGGAATGGCGTCTTTTACGCAAATTGAAGAGCGTGGTGGAGAAAAAGCTAATCGTTGGTATCACGTGGTTTTAAAGGAAGGACGACATAGAGAAGTAAGGCGTTTGTGGGAATCACAGGGAGTAAAAGTTAGTCGCTTGATTCGTGTTAGATTTGGTGACATTTTTTTGCCCTCTGACTTGAGACGCGGTCAATGGAGTGAACTAAATGTAAGTGAAATTCAAAAGCTGGCTACATTAGTGGGACTCAATTAAGCTTTAAAATTATATCTCTAGTTTTTTTTAATGGAAATATATATTATAATTAAAAATTATCTAACAGGAATAAAAAAGGCAAAATAAGGATAATAGTATGACTAGCACAGTATTAGATACATTTACCTATGTTAAAAAATTAGAAACAGCAGGAGTCCCTTCTAAACAAGCAGAAGCCCATATCGGCCTTATCGCTAAAATTTTTCAGAAAGCCACTTCCTCTCGTCAAGCTATGCGTGAAACCGAATCTAAAATAGAAATACAATTAAAAGATATCGAAATAAAGTTAAAAGGTTTAGAGTTAAAGATTGAAAAAGTGAAAGCCGCATTGAATGCACAAATGGCTAAATGGGTTTTAAGCACAGCAACGGCACAAACTGCGCTTATTATTTTGTATATCCGTTTTTTACATTGATTAGGGAGTGTCATCAGGTAGCGAGGATGACAAAAAATGGCTTTTTGAGCATTGATGGAACGTGCTTAGAGGTATGTAAGTAACCAATATAGAAAATATCGCGTTTTTGGCAATCGTGCCAAATAACTACCCCCCTAAACACGATGATGTAATTTAGGATTGCATGTGGAATCAAATTTCACATTTAACTGTTTTCAAAGAATATTAGAAATAAAAGAATGAAAAAGTGTAGTATTTTTAAATAAGCTATTAGCTGTAAATTTTTTTATAATGGATGTTTTTCACCGAAAGTAAATTAGTTTTCTGAAGCAGTGAGATAGATACATTAGATGTATTAATAGGTTTGGATAATTGAAAAATTGTAGGGAAAATTTATCTCTTAGAATTTAATTTTTTTTATCAATGGAAAATAGCAAGAATGTAAATTTATAGGTAGTTTTAGAGAAAAAACCTATGGAGCATATGCCTCTAACTATTTAATTTAGCAAGCGTTAAACGGGTAACGTTACAATAAATTTGAACTCATACTAATCATAAAATATGTTTGATTTGTTAAGTTATATTTGTATTTTTTTCTAATTTCAGCGTATAATCGCCACGTTTTTAATCTCCTTTTTTTAATATTTAAGGTTGTCTCTGTGGCTAAACGACCGGTTAATCTGAATTTATTGACCATTCGCTTCCCCCTAACGGCGATTATTTCCATTCTACACCGTGTTTCGGGATTTATCTTATTTTTAATCATTCCAATATTTTTAGGCCTACTTACTATTTCGCTTAAAAGTCCTGAAGGATTTTTTATCGCCCATAATTGTCTAACATATCCATTAATTAAAGTCCTTATATTAGGTTTTTTATTTGCCCTTTTTTATCATTTACTGGCCGGTATTCGGCACCTAGTAATGGATAGCGGTATCGGCGAAGATTTAAAGTCTGCCCGTTTTACCGCGTGGTTAGTTATAGGTTCAGCAATCGTACTGACGACGATGATGGGAATTTACTTATGGTAAAAAAGTTAACTAATGTTACAAGTCTAACGGGGAATGGCTTACGTGATTGGTTAATACAGCGCGTTACTTCACTGGTAATGCTTGTTTATATTGTTTTTTTATTAACATTTTTTGTTACGCATTTAGTCGATTATACGGTTTGGCAGCGATTATTTAGCAAATTTAGCATGCGTGTGGGAAGTAGTTTATTTTTATTGAGTTTAATTTGGCATGCATGGGTAGGAATGTGGACGATTATTACAGACTATATCAAGCCATTTGTATTACGTTTGACAATACAATTATTAATAATTATTGGGCTATTACTCTGTTTTGTTTGGGGTTTAGCTATTTTCTGGGGTAATTAATTCATGGCGATACCCACTTATACATTTGATGCAGTGATCGTCGGTGCAGGTGGCGCTGGCATGCGAGCGGCCTTACAATTGGCTAATTCGGGCCAAAAAGTAGCACTGATATCTAAAGTATTTCCTACACGTTCTCATACTGTTTCCGCACAAGGTGGTATTACTTGTGCACTAGGGAATGCCCACGAAGATGATTGGCGTTGGCACATGTATGATACGGTAAAGGGTTCGGATTATTTGGGTGATCAAGATTGTATTGAGTATATGTGTAAAACGGGTCCTGAAGCCGTTTATGAATTGGAACACATGGGATTGCCATTTTCACGTATGAATTCAGGGAAGATTTACCAACGTCCTTTTGGTGGTCAATCCAAAAATTTTGGCGGCGATCAAGCTGCGCGCACGTGTGCGGCGGCGGATAGAACGGGCCATGCTTTATTACACACCCTTTATCAGCAAAATATAAAAGCAAAGACTCATTTTTTTAATGAGTGGTATGCAATTGATCTGGTTAAAACCAGTGATGGGCATATTGCTGGTTTGACAGCGTTGTCGATTGAAACGGGAGAAGTTGTTTTTTTTCATAGCCGCGCAACGATTTTAGCGACGGGCGGCGCAGGACGTATCTTTCAATCAACAACCAATGCATTGATTAATACGGGTGATGGTATAGGAATGGCGCTACGTGCTGGTTTGCCTGTGCAAGACATGGAAATGTGGCAATTTCATCCCACAGGTATTGCTGGTGCGGGCGTTTTAGTAACGGAAGGATGTAGGGGTGAAGGTGGTTATTTAATAAATAAAAATGGCGAACGTTTTATGGAGCGTTATGCACCACACGCTAAAGATTTAGCGTCACGGGATGTAGTTGCGCGTGCGATGGCATTGGAATTACGTGCTGGAAATGGTTTTGATCCGCAGGGTACTGACTATGTGAAGTTAAAACTGGATCATTTAGGTGCGGATCTTATTAAAAAACGCTTGCCGGGCATTCGCGAGTTAGCGATTACCTTTGCTCATGTTGATCCGATTACGACACCGATCCCTGTCGTTCCAACCTGTCATTATATGATGGGTGGTTTGCCGACGAATGTACATGCACAAGTGCTAACGATAGATAGTCAGGGTCATGATCGTATCGTTGAAGGTTTGTATGCCGCAGGCGAATGTGCCTGTGTCTCCGTACATGGTGCAAATCGTTTAGGTGGTAATTCCTTATTAGACCTTGTTGTGTTTGGACGTGCTGCAGGTTTACAGGTAGAACATGCCGTACAACAAGGTTTACCGTTAGTACGGGTAACTCCGGATGATTTAGAGCAGGCATTGACTAGACTTAATCGCTGGAACAATACGAGTAAAGGCGAGAGTATAGTTGAGATTCGTCAGGCGATGCAAAAAACGATGCAAACTGACTTTGGTGTTTTCCGTACGGCAGTGTATATGAAAGAAGGTTTAAATAAACTTCTCAGTTTAAGAGAAGGTTTACAGCACGCCGCATTAACTGATGACAGTCAAGTTTTTAATACTGCGAGAGTAGAAGCGTTAGAGTTGGATAACTTAATGGAAGTGGCTTATGCCTCAGCGGTGTCTGCATTTACACGTCAAGAAAGTCGCGGTGCCCATAGCCGTGAAGATTATCCTAAACGAGATGACGAAAACTGGTTAAAACATTTGCTTTATTTTTCTAAAGATGCCGAAATAGCATTTAGGGCTGTTAATAGAAAACCATTGACTATGGCGCCAATGGAACTTAAAGAAAGAACTTACTAATATCAACGTCGTCTTTATAATTATGATTTAAGGATTTGTTTTTAAAAACTATTCTACTAGAGACCAAATAAAAAATACTCGTTTCTGCGAAGAAGATTATTAAGGTAAACTTAAACTATGCAATTTTCTATTTACCGCTACGATCCTGATAAAGACTCTAAGCCTTATATGCAAGATTATACACTTGTACTGGAAGCGGGTAAGGATATGATGCTATTGGATGCCTTGGAAGCATTAAAGATGCAAGATCAAACGCTTTCCTTTCGTCGTTCGTGTAGGGAAGGGGTGTGTGGATCCGATGGTATGAATATTAATGGAAAAAATGGTTTAGCGTGCGTTACACAACTTTCAAGCTTAAAAGCACCGATCGTGTTAAGGCCTCTGCCTGGTTTGCCAGTGATACGCGATTTGGTTGTCGATATGGAACCTTTTTATCGCCAATATGAAAAAGCAAAACCTTATTTAATCAATGATAAGGGGCCGCCTGCTAAAGAACGTTTACAATCTCCTGAAGAACGAGAACAGTTAGATGGATTATATGAGTGTATTTTATGCGCTTGTTGTACTAGCGCTTGCCCCTCGTATTGGTGGAATCCGGATAAATTTTTAGGTCCTGCGGCGTTGCTGTGGCTTTGTCGCTTTTTAGTGGATAATCGCGACGCAGCTAAAGAACAACGGCTGGCTGAGCTCAATGACCTCTTTAGTTTATTCCGTTGTCGTACTATCATGAATTGTACAAGTGTCTGCCCTAAAGGACTTAATCCGGCTAAAGCGATCGGTCATGTTAGGACCATGTTGTTAGAAGAAGAGGTATAATATACTTTTCGCACTTGAATTTTTGGCTGTGTTACCGCTTAACTCGCAATCCTTATGTATATTATATGCATTTTGGTTGCTTCATTTTCGGGGCGTCTTGCCAAAAATCTAATCGCTGTAAGTTTACAACGGAGCGTCCTACAGCTAGGTTACATTTTTGCAAAAGAATAAGAAGATACATTGATCTATTGAGTAGGGGTAAAATTCAACCACATGACAGAAAATGTAAAATCCACACTTGAAACGTTGCAAACAGATTCATATCTGTTTAGTGGGAATGGTTCCTATTTAGAAGCACTTTACGATCAATATCTTCATGATCCTAGTCAATTAAGTAGAGAATGGCAGACCTATTTTAGTCAAATTACTGATAAGCAACACGATGTTTCACATGCCGATATTCGTGCTTATTTTGCTGAACTTGCTAAAAAACCTTCTCTGGTAACGCGCAGTAACTCTGAAGCGGTGCTGCTTGGAAAGGTACACGATTTAATTGATGCGTATCGTCGCTATGGTCACTATCAGGCTAATCTTGATCCGTTGAGGATTGCTGTAAAGCGAGAGATGGTTGATTTAAGCCCAGAGAATCATGGTTTAATGCAGCAAGATTTATCAAAATCAGTTCATCTAGATGGATTATTAGGGTTGCAAACAGTTTCTGTGCAGAGGGTGTTAGAAACTTTAAAAAAAATTTATTGCTCGTCCATTGGCTTTGAAACACAACACATTGCTGATGCAAAGCAACGTGCGTGGCTAGAAGAACGTATCGAATCAGTGACAGGTAAACCTATTTTTTCTAATGAAGTTAAAAAAACTATTCTTAAAGGCTTAATTCGTGCAGAAGGTTTAGAAAAATATTTAGGTAATAAGTTTGTTGCACAAAAGCGTTTTTCTTTAGAAGGGGGGGATAGTTTAATCCCTTTATTGGATGAGTTAGTTACAAGAGCGAGTGCAAAAGACGTTCAAGAAATAGTGATTGGGATGGCGCATCGTGGGCGTTTAAATGTTTTGATCAATATCTTGGGTAAATTGCCATCAAGACTATTTGAAGAATTTGAAGGGAAGTTGACACAGGAAAATCGATCGGGTGATGTGAAATATCATAAAGGTTTTGCAACCGATGTAAAAACTAATCAAGGTGTTTTGCATATTGCGATGGCATTTAATCCATCGCATTTGGAAATAGTAAATCCTGTAGTGGAGGGTTCTGTACGATCGCGTCAAGAACGTCGCAAAGATACTAACGGAAAACAAGTTTTACCGTTATTGATCCATGGCGATGCCGCTTTTTCGGGTCAAGGTATTGTTATGGAGACCCTTGAATTTTCACAAACCGCAGGTTATGGAACCGGTGGGACATTGCATATTGTGATCAATAATCAAATCGGTTTTACCACAGATCCGCAAAATGCGCGATCAAGCTGGTATTGTACTGATCCGGCTAAAATTGTGGATGCGCCTATTTTTCACGTCAATGGCGATGATCCCGAAGCAGTATTGTTTATTTTACAATTAGCTTTTGATTTTCGCCAAACTTTTAAAAAGGACGTAGTAATTGATTTGGTGTGTTACCGTCGTCATGGTCATAATGAAGCAGATGAACCGGCAGCAACACAGCCTTTGATTTATCAGACTATCAAGCAGCTGCCTACCGTTCGTAATCAGTATGCCGATCAGTTAGTTGGACAAGGAGTTATTTCTGAAGAAGAATTACAGCAATGGAATGATGCTTATAGAAATCAATTAGATAAAGGCGAACATGTCGTTAATCGTATTTCATTAAAAGAGTATAGCAACCCTTATCGGATTGATTGGCGACCTTATAAATATCAAGATTGGCAACAGCCCGTTACTACAGCTGTTGAGTTGAGGCGCATAAAAGAAGTCGCAACGGTTTTAGACACTTTACCGCAAGGTTTTACTTTGCAGCCCCAAGTCGCTAAAATTATTGATGATAGACGGAAAATGACGGCAGAGCAGTTACCGTTAAATTGGGGATATGCTGAGATCTTAGCTTATGCCACCTTATTACAAGATGGCTATGGTATACGTATTTCGGGTCAAGATAGTGGTCGCGGTACCTTTTTTCATAGACATGCGGTTTTACATGATTTTAAAACCAATCAAATTCTTATTCCTTTGTCGCATATTGCTAAGCATGAAAAAGCGTTTACCGTTATCGATTCAACACTTTCTGAAGCCGGCGTAATGGGTTTTGAATATGGTTTTGCTATTTCTAATCCGAATAGTTTAGTGATTTGGGAAGCCCAGTACGGTGATTTTGTTAACGGTGCACAAGTTGTTATCGACCAATTTTTGAGTTCTTCTGAACAAAAGTGGGGAAGGTTGTGTGGTTTGGTTTTACTATTGCCGCACGGATACGAAGGCGCGGGACCTGAACATACTTCAGCACGTTTAGAACGATTTTTACAGTTATGTGCACAAGATAATATGCAAGTGTGTATTCCGACAACTCCGGCACAAATCTTTCATCTTTTAAGACGGCAGATGGTACGTCCTTATCGTAAGCCATTAATTGTTATGTCCCCTAAAAGTTTATTGCGTCATAAACTTGCCGTATCATCGTTGCAAGACTTGTCTGAAGGATGCTTCCAAAACATTATTCCCGAAGTAGAGTCCATAAACATTAAAGAAATTAAACGCGTTATTTTATGCAGTGGTAAAGTTTATTATGATCTTTTAGAGCAACGTCGTGCAAAAAAGATAAATAATATTGCTATTATTCGCATTGAACAGTTATACCCTTTTCCGAAAGAAGCGTTAATAGCAGCATTAAAATCTTACGATAAGGTAAAAGATATTGTTTGGTGTCAGGAAGAACCCATCAATCAAGGAGCTTGGTATTGTAGCCAGCATAATTTTTATGCTTGTTTGAAAAAAACACAAACCTTGCGCTATGTAGGTCGGCCGGGTGCAGCAGCGCCCGCTGTGGGTTCGCCCATCATACATCTACAAGAACAACAGGCATTAGTTAATGAAGCATTAACGTAGATTTTGCAGAATTTAAAAACAACGTTAAACGAAATCAAACATTTTGTTTGTTTTTTTTAATGTATTGGCTTTAATAAGCTTCGCTAGCATAAAGTAAGCGTTGGAAAAGACATTAATAAATGAAAACAAACAACGATGGTGGTTATAATTTATAAAGAGGAATCAGCTGTATGAGTATCCAAATTAAGGTTCCCATGTTACCGGAGTCGGTGGCAGATGCGACTATCATTACCTGGCATAAAAAGGCGGGTGAAATGGTTAAACGCGATGAAAATATCGTCGATCTGGAAACCGATAAAGTTGTTTTAGAAGTGCCTGCGCCTGATGATGGGATATTAGTGGAGATTCTAAAAAAAGAAGGGGCTATTGTCAAAGCAGGTGAAATTTTAGCTACTTTAAGCAAGGATGCAACGATGAAAACGGTAAAGACTTCAAATTCAGCCACAGAAACAGTATTGCCACACAGTAAAAAGTCTGAACAAACTCAGTCATCAGAGAGTGGCATAGCTGGACCTGCTGTGCGACGTTTTGCAGCGGAGCAAGGTATTCCTTTAGGAGATATTCAAGGAAGTGGAAAATCTGGTCGTGTGACGCGCCAGGATGTACTGAGTCAAACAACGATGCCACAAACAGCTATGGGTGAATCAGTTTCTATGCCAAATACTCAAGCTGTACAAGGTGACCGTATTGAAAAACGTGTACCTATGACCCGTTTGCGTGCCATTATTGCTAAGCGTTTGGTTGAAGTACAACATTCGGCAGCGATTTTGACCACATTTAATGAAGTGAATTTACAGAAAGTGATTGAACTGCGTGCCCGATATAAAGAAAGCTTTGAAAAAAAGCATCAATCGCGTTTAGGGTTTATGTCATTTTTTACTAAAGCGGTCATAGCCGCATTAAAAGTATATCCGGCAGTTAATGCCTCTATCGACGGCAACGATGTGGTTTA
>JAVHYG010000168.1 GCA_031119195.1 Rickettsiella sp.
GAATACCCTTTTTGAATCGTGGGATGTAAAAGAGCTGCTTCTATTAACACAGCTACTAATGTTGAAAGCTGATTGCTTCCATGTAATCGTCTTTCTTGAATGACACTTAACCAGCGTGCTAAAAGATAACTGGGATCATGTTCTTGCCAATTTAATCTTAAACCGATGACTTGAAAATAATCACCCACAGGGGTATGCAATAAAATTGCATTTCCAACATAATTCAAGCCTATTTGTAGAGATTGTTGTTTAAAAACAGCGATAGCAATTTCACTCTGTAATATTTTGTCCTGTCTTTGTTTTTCATGGCGCCACTGCTTAAATAACCATTGTTTTCCTTCCTCAGGCAAATAAGGAAATAAACCTATCATGGTTGTATTACCAAGGTTACTAAGATTAATAACTTGGTGACAGCCATCCTTATTATAAAAATGTAAATAATCTTTTAGTAGGGATAATTTTACGTCTCGTGATAACCGACTTTGACTTGTATTTCTTGAAATATCGCTATATGCAATCGCAAACCAGGATAACTTTGGGTTTTCAGTTGATTCGATCATATTTTTTTTAAACCAAACCAGAACTTGTTTAGTATTGGAACAATAACCTAATAAACCTAAAGAAGATTGGTTTTTTACGCAGTCCTTTTCGGTAAAAAAATTATTTTTATTACAATGAGCAGGAATATTTTTTTCTTCTTTAAGCCTAGTAGAATGATCATTTATTTTATTCTCAACAAATGCTTTATGTTGGCGATAATTTAGCTTGAAGTTATAGTTTAGGTTACATCTATTTAGCAGGAAATTAGTAAATTGTCTTATTTTAAAAGGTATATAACTGAATAGAACATCAATGCCTGGTCTACCGCTACTGCTGCTTATAGCAAGCGGCGCGTCAATATCACGTCGCGTACGTTGTTGGGATAAATTTGAATTGTTATAAAAAAGATTGCTCTCATTAAAAAAAATAGGATCAATATTGAAGGCTAAGCGTATTTGTTGATAGAAATTCTTGGCATTATTTATTTCCGTACTACATTCATCCAAAATAACAGATTTATCAAGAAAACTTAGACTCAAAGATAATACTTTTTCTTTAAATGCAGGATATTTAAAAAAATTACTGAATATAACGGTGTAAAGCTCTACTTCGGTGATATTATTAAGCATATTGCTTAGAAACAAATCTGTTTCGTTATAACGTATAAACTTATATTCGCCTACATTTTTTAAGATAAACAGTTCATCATTTTGTTTTATATCTTCGTCCGTTATAACTATAATATTTTTATTTCCAGAAAAAACTAAAGGAACAGGCACTAGTTTCCAGTTATCTTTCTCAAAGATAATGCCCATTGGATATTTATCTAACATAATATCCAGATCTTGATACCAACAATTACGCAGCGCACCTTTTAATACTATCTGAGCAAGTTGATTATCATTTTGCATAGATGGGAGACAATCCGTTGCAACTGGATAATAATTTGCATGCAAAGTAAAAATCAGATCTTGATCGTTGACATTGATAGAATGTGCAATACCTTGTTCACCACAGCGTTTTTTTGCACATTTTACTAATTCACGCAAATCCAACGAATCTGTCGTCGTTGGCACCAATAGGGAATCTGTTTCTAGTTTATAAAGCGAAATGCTCTGTAATGGAAAAGGATTTGTCGTGTTTTTAGAAGCTTGGATAACATAGACAGCGTCTCCAGCATTACCGACCAAATGCTGAATAAAACCATCTGTACTCAAAACCTCCTGCTTTCTACTACCAATAGCGATCGTTTCATTTAAAAGTGTTTGTATAACCATCGCCTTATCAATACGATGTGCAATAGGTGCAGTAAACTGAATAATTTCATCAATACTATTGTCTAAATGCCATTGAATATAAAGCGTTTTTTCGTTAAATAATTTTATTCGTAATTTTTCATCAAAAATAAAAGACACACTCTCAATAAAAAAAGGATTTTTTGTGACTGTATTATGTATAGGATGTAGCAAAGCCTCTGTATTTTGAATAGTGAGATTAAAACAACTATATAGATAGTTAAATTGAAAAGAAATAGTATTGTTATCTATACTCAATGCCTTGAGACTATCTAAAGAAAATTCAAAATAAAATTGATGGACAGCTTGGTCGTTAAAGGGTATTTGAACATAAGCATTACCTGTTTGTTCCTTAGGAACTTTATAAATTACTTGGTTATTGGTGGTATTTCTTGGCAGCAACTGCACGACAACAGTGTTTAACCTTACAACAATGTTAAGATTTTTAGAAGATTTTTCAGTGATATAAATGTAATCAGGTTTCGTCGTATTTTCCCCAGCATAAGTATCCACAAGCATAATTTTTTCAATCAGAAAAATCTTATCTTGCTTGTTTTTTCTTCCATGAAATTGTGTGATATTACTTAGCTGCAAACCTTGAATACAAATTTGTCTATTATCAAACACCCCATTTTTTTCACAAAGAAAACCTTGTGGATCTAGTAATACACTCTCACTTGCATTAGCTTGATCATCCGGAAATTTGACAACGTTAACGCCTAATCCGCCTTGTAATCTCCCCGTAATATGCGCACCTTGTAAAATAAATAAATCATCTGCATCACCCGCTCGATAATCTTGCTCGCCTTCATTAATAAGAAATATTGTATCGGAATAG
>JAVHYG010000032.1:0-12440 GCA_031119195.1 Rickettsiella sp.
ATATAAATACATACGAACTACCTGTTTTTCTTGCAACAGTAGAAGAACTTAACGCACATAAAGCTTGTTTATCAAACATAAAAAAAATCACTGGTCTCTGCGTTTGGCCTAATTTAGAGACAAAGGAAGTCCAATAAATGCGTAAATTTTTTAATCATTTCATACAGCTACAAGCATTAGGAGGTATACTTTTAGGAATTGCCACGCTGATTGCATTAGTACTTGCAAATTCCCCCTTACAAACTTATTACCAAGATCTGTTATCGCTAACTCTTTCTATAGGAAATCTGCATTTCTCATTTTTGCATTTTATAAATGATGGGTTGATGACTATTTTCTTTTTCTTAGTCAGCTTAGAAATAAAACGTGAACTCATTCAAGGAGAACTTAATAGCTTTGAAAAAGCCTTGTTACCCACCATGGCTGCTATCGGTGGAATGATAGTGCCTGCACTTTTTTATTTACTTATTAACCATGCTCATCCTGACCATACGCCAGGCTGGGCTATTCCTATGGCTACAGACATTGCCTTTTCTTTAGGTGTACTATCTTTGCTTAATAAACAAGTTCCTGGCTCCTTAAAGGTTTTTTTAACAGCATTGGCTATTATTGATGATCTTGGTGCTATCATTGTTATCGCAATTTTCTATACACAACAAATTGCTTGGCTTTATTTAATTCTCGCTTTCGTATGTCTCATTAGCTTAATCATATTAAATTATTACGACGTCAATCACTTTATACCCTATGCTTTTTTTGCACTCCCTTTATGGTTCTTTATCTTTACCTCAGGTGTACACGCAACTATTGCAGGTGTATTACTTGGACTTACTATTCCATTAAGAAATCGAAAAAAACAACTCTCACTTTTAAACAAACTAGAACATCAATTACACCCTTGGGTAGCCTATAGTATATTGCCACTCTTCGCTTTTGCTAACGCAGGTCTATCTTTTACGGGTACACACTTAGATACATTATTTCATCCATTGCCTTTAGGGATTATTGCAGGATTATTTCTTGGCAAACAATGTGGAATTTTATCTATAAGCTGGTTAACTGTAAAAGCAAAATGGGCTAAATTACCTTATAAAGCAAACTGGCAACACATCTATGGGATTGCCCTAATTTGTGGTATTGGATTCACCATGAGTTTATTTATAGCAAATCTTGCCTTCTCAGATGACGCATCTTCTTCACTGGTTCGTCTGGGAATTTTTACCGGCTCCGCTTTGTCAGGTGTCCTTGGTTATGCTGTGTTATTTTTTAATAAAAACAAGACCTAAATTAGATTATTGTGCACATGTCTAAAAAAAATTTAGAGATTAAACTTAGGGGTGTTGGCAATTGTGCTTGGATGAGAGAAAAAAGAATTGTTTTTTGAGTAGCGTACCAAGAATATTTCAAACCTTTTCCAAGTTATCCTACTCGACTTTCCATTTTATGCAATGCAGCACAAATTTTTAAAGAAAAACTATTTCAGCCTATTGACTTATAGTAAAAAAAATTTGATACCTTCTGTAATAAGCTTTTTTATACACCCTGGAAAAACACAAAAATCCTACTATTTATGGAAATCGACACTTAACTCATGTACTGCATCAACAAATATTTTAACATTTTCCAGCGAAGTAAATTGTGAAATTCCATGACCTAGATTAAATACATGCCCTGTTCCAGAACCATAGGAATCAAGGATAGTGGCAACTTCTTTCCGTATGCGTTCTTTGGAACCAAAAAGCACAGCGGGATCCATATTGCCTTGTAACGCCACTTTATCTCCTAGACACTTACGCGCTTCTCCTATAGTGATGGTCCAATCTAAACCAATCGCATTGCAACCCGAAGTTGCTATTTTCTGCAACCAACCTCCACCACCTTTAGTAAACAAAATAATGGGAATTTCTTGCTGTTCATACTCGCGCATTACTTCTTTAATAATCCGTGTCATATAATCGAGTGAATAGGATTGATATGCAGAAGTCGTTAATATCCCTCCCCAGGAATCAAAAATCATCACTGCTTGCGCGCCAGCTTTTATCTGTGCCTTTAAATGGCAAATAACCGCTTCTGTTAAAACATCTAATAAATGATGTAACGTTTTAGGATCCTGATAAAGCAACGTTTTAATTTGTCTAAACTCTCTGCTACTTTCTCCTTCTAGCATGTAACAAGCTAATGTCCATGGACTTCCAGTGAATCCAATTAGGGGAACTCTATCGTTTAATTCATGACGAGTCATGCGTATCGCTTTATACACATAAGCTAATTGTTCGGGCTCAGGAATACGTAAAGTTTGAATATTTTTCGGTTCTTTCAAAGGTTTATGAAATTTTGGACCTTCACCTTCTACAAAATGAAGTCCCAATCCCATTGCATCAGGTATAGTTAAAATATCAGAAAAAATAATAGCTGCATCTAAATCAAATCGTTCTAAAGGCTGTAATGTAACTTCGCAGGCTAATTCAGGTGTTTTACAAAGCGTTAAAAAATCCCCTGCTTTTTTACGCGTGGCACAATATTCAGGCAGATAACGTCCAGCCTGTCGCATAATCCAAACCGGCGTTTTATCGACTGGCTGTTTTAAAAGGGCACGTATTAAACGATTATTCATATTATTAAGCTTTTTTTACTAAGGAATTCATTTTATTAAGCTGTGTTATCAAATTTCCCGCAGAAAATATAAATAAATCAACAGCCAATTTGTCGGAAGTACTCATTATCAATGTATTAAGCTCCTGCTGCATTTTTTCTTTCCAATCCGATGTAATATTTAATGCGACTAAAGCTTTACTTTTCATATTGAAATGTTCGATAAGTGATGTAAATAACTGATTACTAAGCTCATAAATCTTTTGAACCTGCTCTTGCTGATTAAAAATCAAACGCGTTGCTGAAGAAAAATTTATTAATGCACTTTTCATTAGATTTATACAACGTAAAATTTCACGCTCTCCTTGTAAAATATCATTGAACATCAACGCTAGCGGTGTTCGTCCAAAAGACTCACGCAACACTTCATCGAGCAACTTAGTTTGATTTGCAAAACGACTAATGATTTTGCTCTCATAGTCTTGGAAGGTTTTTTCAGCCTCAGGTGAAAAAAATATTTTTAACTGTTGCAAGAGTTTTTCTAGATCTTGTAAAGTAATCGTTACTACAAAACGCAATTGTGTACGAGAATGTAAGGGCCAAATAAAACGCGACACTAGTAAAGCAATAATGATACCTAAACTAATTTCAAAAAAACGGCTAATAACACTGGTATAGCTCGGGTCTTGGCCAACCAATATAATTACTGTCGTTACTGCACCTAAAGGTCCTGCCTCACTGAAATAACCTGGACTGTCAGCAATGTAACTGAATAGAGCTGTAGTAAGACATAATATTAAAGTAGTCCATACAACATTAGGATAAGCTAACCAAAGCGTCAAAGCTGCGATAGAGGCGCCTATAACAGTACCCAAAAAACGCATATAAGATTTCTGCATCATGGCGCCAACACGAGATTGCGCACACATTACCACCAATATACTAATTAATATCCATTGTCCTCGTTGAGGGAAAGCAAATACTCGGACGATAAATATTCCAATTAAAAAAGCAATTGCTGTTTTTAGGCTATGAATAAGACGATTACTATCGAGATTAGTCATAAAAAAGAATAATTTGCTTGGTTTCACTGGAATACCTAGCTCCGGTTATTCATTTGAGCATATAAATGGCTTTTATCAGCCGTCTGCTTTAATTCAAGCAAATAGGCGGTTTTGAAAGCACTCTAATTAAATAAAATATTGAGCAATTTTAGCTTATATAAAAATACCGTATAAATAACCCAAAGTCACCAAGCTCAGGGAGCACCTTCACAAAACATTCATAGCAACAAAGCATTAAGCTAAAATGACTGTTTGACTGCCTAGGGATCCATAATAGTCGGCGTTACAAATATTAAAAGTTCAGTGCGTTTATCTTTAATCTCCTTGTAACTAAATAAATTGCCTAATAGAGGTATAAATCCCAAAAAAGGAATTCTCTGCTCAGTTTTGCTGTACGAATGTTCATAGATTCCGCCTAGTACGATCGTTCCTCCATCCTTAACAATTACTTTGGTTTTTATGTGGCGCGCATTAATTGCGGGAACATCCAATACTCTAATATCACTGGGCTGGTCCTGATTTACTTCTAAATCCAGTATTAAGCGATGGCCTGGCATTACGTGAGGTGTTACTTTTAAAGATAATACTGCTTTTTTAAATTGTACATTTGTAGCACCGCTAGAAGTTTTCCCTTGGTAAGGAATACTTGCCCCCGTTTCTATAGAAGCAGTTTGTTGATCCTCAGTAATTAAATGTGGTGCCGAAATAATTTGTGCTCCTCCTTCATTTTCTAACGCTGATAATTCTAAATCCAAAAAAATATTTTCACCCAGTCGCATCAAATGAAGACCAAGGGATCCAACAGCTATTCCTCCTTCGACGGCACTGCCCAGCGATAAAGGTAAATCCATACTTAATTGAGACAGTAAACCACTAGTGTTTTTTTCTAATCCATAAGATGATTTAGCATGCGAATTTCTTATAAGGGATTGTTTCAATCCAAATCGAGCACCAAGTTCACGCTCCTTATTTTTATCAATACTCACAATACGTGCTTCTATACATACCTGTTTTGTAGGTCTATCTAATTCTCTAATAGTTTTTTCAATTTGATCGAGCTTTTCTTTTAAATCTTGTACTAATAGACTATTCGTTCTCTTATCAGTGCTAATACTTCCTCTAGATGATAAAAAATAATTTTTTCTATCTTTGAGTAAAGCAGCTAATTCCGTTGCTTTACCATAGTGAATTTCTATTATTTTTGACGACAAGTTTTCCAGGGCTTGTTGCTGCTTTTGTATTTCCTGTTTTTTCTTATCTCGCTCCAAAAATTCACTTTGAGTTGCAATAATCCAACCATTCTTGATAGGACGTTTATATAAATTTTGATTCTCTAAAATAATATCTAATGCCTGTGGCCAAGGCATATCATTTAAGTGGATACTTATATTACCTTGTACCTTATCATCTACAACCAAGTTAAATCCGCTAAACTTTGCTAATAATTGTAATGCCGACCGCACTTTAATGTCTTGGAAATTTAATGAGATTTTTTGTTTTTTTACATTCCCTGTTAAAAAACATTCTTTCGTATCTGTAGCAAATACAATAATTGATATAAATAGAGAGATTATCACTACCGTGAATTTTTGAGCCTTATAAGCCATATTAACTATTTTTATTTAGTATTAACTCAGTATTTTTATCCGTTACTTTATTTTTGAGAATTATTTTTTTAGAACCAATAAAAATAATTTTCGCTTTCTCCATTCCAATTCTATTATTTAATTCAACTTTATAAAGCTGATCATCCGGTAATTTAATTAAAGCCCATTTTTTCCTGATTTTATTTTGAACTAAAAATCCAACCAATTTCATTTTAGTAAATGAATACCGTGTTAAATGATTTTGGGTAGGATGTAAACTTTCTGAATTAAAAATTAATTCACGAGACAATGGAACCAAACAGCGAGAAGAAAAAAAATCCTTCTTGGCAAATATAATAAACAAAAGAGACAGCTTACTTTTAGATTGAGAAATATTTATGCCAGGATATAAAAAAACCCATTTAAATTTTTCTAAAAAAATAGGATACTGTAAATTTGCAATCTGATAAAAATATGCTTTTACATTTTTTTCTTCACCTTGCAATAAAACTTTAATCCTAAATTCCGTAAGTACACCTCTATGATTAATCGATAGAAACTTCAAGTGTTTTACTATTAAGTATTGGGGTAACATTAGACCACTGATGATCGATAATATAGTTTGAGGGATACTAGTATTTTTAGGAGAATTAAAAAAAAACTGATGCTCTAAAAGTGCTAATTTTTCTTGATTAATAGTATTACTAGTTAAATTTTTTTGTCTTGCAAGTAACTGTGTATGCAGATCACATATTTGAACCTTCACTAGTTTTTTATCAAGCAAGTAAGATCTTGAGTAAAAGAAGTATCCTAGTATAAAAATTAAAAACGAAACTACAGTACTAAAAATTATAGATAGTATTTTCTGAGAAAATTTTAATTTATAAAAAAAATGACTTAATTTTTTTAAAATCTCACTCATCTAACCTTTTCTTAAATTTATACAACAAATTCTATATTTAATTTTTTTTTAAAAATATAATTCCACTTAATTTTTTTGTGATATTTATCTTCAAGTTTATTCTTCAATTGTAAAAATTTATTTTTTGATAATGGCAGTCCAACGATAGTTAAACGCGAAGCGCTATAATTAATATTTTTTATTATAAATTCCGAAGGAGCAATTAACTTTATATCATTCACTAGTTCTAAAATTTTTTTAATTTTTTTATGATTTATATGCAACTGATGCAAGGTGGTTTCTAATTGCTCAGTATGTTGCTTTAGTTGATAAGTTTTTTCAACTGAGGATGAAAGAGAAGCTAGTTGACCTATTAATCTATCTTTTTCGAGCTTTAATCGTTTAACTTGATAGCTAAATAAAAAATTTAATGATAATATTGATACTAAACTTAAAATAAGCATTCCAGAAAGGAAAAGAATAAATTCTATTTTTTTCCTTTTAAATTGATTTTTTCGCCAAGGTAAAAGGTTGATATTTACTTGTTTCATTTACTAACCTTTTAAATAATAAAAATCCTTAATCATTTGTCCGGCATATACCGCTCGTACCTGAAGTTATGCATTTCAAATTTACAACGAGTATTATACCTAACCATACAACGAGCAAAAAAAACTTATGCATCGTCATTCAAGGAAGAGAAAGCGCCTTTCTTCTAAATAATTTCCCCCACAAAATGCAGGACCTGATGTTAAACCACATTTTCAGATGTGGGTATAAATCCTCTCAGCGCCAAACCAATACTTAGGACTAAGCCAGGAAATTTTTCATCAATTTCTTTCTTATCTAAATTCTCAGAGTAAATTAAAACTGGGCTGCGCTTCATAATTTCCATTTTAAACCCATATAAAACATTAAATTCTTCTACCAATTGTTGTAAAATTAAAAAATTACTCCCTAGTAAAAAAAAATTGTTAAACTTAAAATAGGGATAACTTAAATAGACTGTCCTAATAAAACTGTCTATTTGCTCTAATAAGCGTGCTTTGTTTGTAAAGTCGATAATCTTTTCACAATAACTATGAACTTTTTTGGATTCGATTGAAAACATAAATGTTAACTGAGTTTTTGCTACATCAAGCAATATGAAGGATTTATTATTATTATATTCTGAATATAAATGCATATAAGCTCGTTCTATTGCATGAGAATTTATTTCAATAAAAAGGGGTATCAAATTAGCTTGCGAAATAATTTCCAAGAGAATATCCAAATATTCTTTTCTACAAGCTACTAAAAAAACATCTAAATAATCCTGATCTGGAATCTCAAAGACCTGGTAATCAAAACAAATTGCATCCAAAGGATAAGGAATGTGTTCTTCTACTGCTAAGTTAACAGCAAATTCAAGGTTTTCAGTCGCAGAATTATCAATACGAATCCACTTACTAATAACTAAGCTATTCGGTAACGATGCAATGCATTTTTTTGAAAAAATACCTCCATTTATTAGCATGGATTTGATATGTGCCGCTATCTCTGAGCATGTTTTGCCCGTACTTTCTTGGATAACAGGTAATGTTTGTATACAATACTTCTCAAGTGTATAAAATGGTTCTGAATTATTTAAAACAACGCATTTAACTGTGGAAGCAGCGATATCCAAACCTATTACCTCATATTTAGGAGGAACTACTTTAAATCTATTCTTAATAAAGCGCATTTTACTTCTTGTTATACTATGATGAAAAAATCATAAAATCCTCAATCTCTATTATTATGTAAAAAATATTATTTTGTCAATTAATTAATGCATAGATACTTTTCTGGATCATTACCTTATTACATAAATTAGTCATAAGCTAAATAAAAAAAATCACTTAGAAAAATATGACTAATACTTCAATTAGATAACATGTCAAATAAATATTTGTTAAAATATAAAAAATTTTTTTACAAGTTCATTCTTATATAAAGTTCTAAAGGACATTAATAAAGAGATGCGATATTATGGAATAATCTAGCTATTGTTTTCTCAATATGAAACAACGTTTTCGCCTTTTACGTAATTTGCTACTGATGCTTTTAAGCTTATTTATTACGCTTATTGTAATGGTAGGTTTTCTTTATTTATATTTGGACAAACAATTACCTGATGTGGATGAATTAAGATCTGTACAATTGCCGATTCCTATGAAGATCTACACAAGTGATGGCCAACCCATTGCTGAATTTGGTGAACTTCATCGAAATTTAGTAAGGTTAAATGAAGTACCTACCTTGATGGTAAAAGCTTTTTTAGCCACTGAAGATCAACGTTTTTTAGAACATCATGGTGTTGATTTCTATGGACTATTACGAGCTGCGGGAGAATTACTCTTAACAGGAAATAAAGTACAAGGTGGTAGTACCATAACCATGCAAGTTGCCCGTAATTTCTATCTCTCTCGAGAAAAAACATTTTTACGGAAATTTACGGAAATTCTCTTATCACTAAAAATAGAACGTGAATTTACTAAAGATCAAATTTTAGAACTTTACCTCAACAAGATTTTCTTAGGTAACCGTGCTTACGGTATTTCTGCCGCCGCTCAAGTTTATTTTGATAAAACACTAAATCAATTAACACTTCCTGAAATGGCTACTATAGCAGGTCTTCCTAAAGCTCCTTCAGCCATTAACCCTTTAGTTAACCCTATTGCAGCCAAGCAACGTCGAGATCATGTGTTAGCAAGAATGCTTGAGCTAGGTTATATCTCAAAATCGGTTTATAAAGCCGCTATAGAAACGCCAATGCTAACACATCCAGACACTGAAATTGAGGGAATGATAAAAGCCCCCTATGTCGCTGAAATGGTACGCGATATGATGTATAAAAGTTTCGGCGACGATATTTATACTAAAGGTTATAATGTTTATACAACACTTAATACAGCGCAACAAATAGCCGCCAATAAAGCTTTACGAAAAGCTTTATTGGCTTATGACCGCCGGCATGGATACAGAGGACCGGAAAAAAATATTGGTCCATTAGACGCTGCAAAACTTACACACGCACTAAATGCGTTGCATCGTATCTCTTCAGTTAATGATTTACAAGCAGCTTTAGTCACTTTAATTACGGATCAAGGTATACTGGCTTTATTAGCAAATAATCAGTCAATTCTTATTCCTTGGGAAGGTCTGGCTTGGACAGTGCCGCAATTGGATGTCACACAAATTAATCCTTTGCCTGAAGCACTGCGCGAGAAAGTACACCTAGGTGATATAATTAGAGTCCAAAAACACAATAATGCTTGGCAACTCACCCAAATACCTAAAGTACAAGGGGCATTGGTTGCACTAAACCCTCAGAATGGCGCTATTACTGCACTGGTAGGTGGTTTTGATTATAATTTAAGTAAATTTAATCGCGTGATTCAAGCAGAAAGACAACCGGGATCGGGTTTTAAGCCATTTATTTATGCAGCAGCGCTCGCTAAAGGTTATACCCTTGCTAATGTATTCAATGATGCCCCTTTAGTATTTGATATACCTGGCCGCGATGAACCTTGGCGCCCACAAAATGATAATCACATTTTTAGTGGACCTACACGTTTACGTGTTGCTTTAGCAAAGTCTATCAATTTAGTTTCTATACGTTTGTTACAAGCGATCGATATACCTTATGTATTAGCCTATGTAAAACGCTTTGGTTTTAATCCAAAAAAATTACCGCATAATCTTTCACTTGCACTGGGTACAGGTGAAGTTACTCCTATTGAATTAGCCCGTGGTTATGCAGTCTTTGCCAATGGTGGTTATCGAGTAACCCCTTATTTAATTGATCATATCACTGACGAACAAAACGAAATAATTTATCAAGCGGAACCTAAAATAGCCTGTGAGGAGTGTTTAACGGGGAAAATTGAAGCTCCTTCACCTAATGCCAAAGATAGTCCTTTTGCACCACAAGCTGTCCCAGCCGATATTGCTTTTTTAATGACCTCTGCATTAAAAGATGTCATACGTTATGGTACTGGCAGTCTAGCAAGAAGCTTAGGTCGTCATGACCTCGCCGGAAAAACAGGAACAACAAGTGACTATGTTGATACCTGGTTTACAGGATTTAATAGTGATTTAGTCGCTACCGTTTGGATAGGTTTTGACCAACCTAGCTCCGTTCTTGAATACGGTTCAAAAGCCGCCTTACCAATGTGGATTGATTTCATGCGTGTTGCCCTACAAGGCAAACCTGAAAGAACCATGCCGCAACCCCCTGATATTATTACAGCCAGCATTGATCCAATGACAGGCTACTTACTTCCTGAAGGATCACCTGGTTCTATTTTAGAATATTTCCGAAAAGACAATTTACCCAAAATACCCGTTGATGAAGACACTAATCAGTTGGAAAATTCTTCTGTAGAACAAATTAACACGGATAATGCTGAAAAAGAAGAAATTCAAATAAACCAAACGAATGAACCCTTATTTTAAAATAATGCTGGTCCTAGGAAACTTTTTTTAGGCTAAAAACCTACTCTAGGAGGAAGCTAAAACGTTTTGCTTATATTTTTTTATTTCAAAATATGCCAATACACGTACTAACACTTGATGATACAAATTTTTAAAAATTTGAGCGAGCGGTATCCCAGCTAACTTTAACTATTCTAATCCTAGTGCTTGTTCTAAATCTTGTTTAGTTTGGGAACCTACCAACATACGTTTCAAGCGACCATCTGGTCCAATTAAAAGCGTTGTGGGTAAACCACGAATCCTACCAACACCAAAACGTCCCTTCGGATCATAGGCAAAAGTAGGGAAAGCAACGCCGCTTTCTTGTATGCGCTGAGGCAAATTTTTTAAAGGTCCATCCTCATAATTAACCCCAAACATAACAACTTGATTACGATGGGCTCGATAAAAGGCATTTAAACTCGGTACTTCTTCCATACAAGCATTACACCAAGTTGCCCAATAATTAATCACAACCCATTTTCCTTTATAGTCCGAAAAATTAATAGGATCTTTTACAATAGTAAAATAAGTGGGCGAAACAGCTAAAGCTATTGTAGAAAATACTGTCAATAGACACGCCAAGAAAACAGCTTGAAATATTCTCACCATATTACTCCTCAAAAAATTATTGTCTTTTCTTAGATTAAACGTTTATTTAAATAACTCAAGTTTTTATTAAAACGAGCTGCAGAGACGAAGATTCAAAATTTACAAAAAAAAGTGCGGGTATTTCAATCATCAGGCTTTAAAATAACACCTGTACTCACATGCCGGGATGCTCCGTTACAATACTGAAAAAACACACTTTCTGATTCATCCTCGCTAAATAGACTATGTACTCTAAGCTTACCCGAGCATTGGACTATTTAAGAAGGCTTCTGGGGGAAAATCAAAAAAAGTTTTATGGGGAACATTATTATTTTCACAATCGAATTCTCCCATAGATAAAAGCGTATCCTCACTCGCTTGTAAAACCTTAAGCCAATCTTTATCCGTAGGTAAATGATTATTTAAAATTTCTTTTTCTTCACAAGAAGAAAGTAGATAATTGATAGCTTCACATTCACTTTCAGATTGATTTTTAGCGGTGCTTTGAATTTCAATATTAAGTTCATCACGCTTATCGTTAACTTCATAGCTTTTATCAACGCATTTCAGTGATTGAAAAAAATTAACATTTTTTACAGTTAATTTTTGAATTTCATCACTAACTAAATTATTTACTATAGCCGCTTTTTTTTTCTCACTCCTTATTTTTTTACTTGAAACGTTTAAAAAACTTGTTAATTTTTGTCTATCATTATCATCTAATAATCTCCTTTTTTGTTCATGGCTTTTAAAAATACGATAGGAAATAATTGCTTTATTTTTTTTCAGCACGTTTATTTCTTCTTCCGTTAATGTATCTGAAATAAAATCGCCTGTTTTAGCATCGACTAATCGGCTACGGTATTTTCCCCACTTAAAAGCAGGATAAGTGATAATTGCTTTGTTTTTTTTCAGCACATTTATTTCTTTTTCTGTTAAGGTCTCTGAAATTAAATTGCCTGTTTTAGCATCGACTAATCGCTTATTGGATTTTCGCCACTTAAAAGCACGATAGGATATAACTTCTTTATTTTTTTTCAGCACGTTTATCTCTTTTTCCATTAATGTATTTGAAATAAAACCACCTGTTTTAGCATCGACCAATCGCTTATCGCACTTTCGCAACTCGAAAGCACGATGTGAGATAATTGCTTTATTTTTTTTCAGCACGTTTATTTCTTCTTCCGTTAATGTATCTGAAATAAAATC
>JAVHYG010000032.1:12540-13718 GCA_031119195.1 Rickettsiella sp.
CTTTATTTTTTTTCAGCACGTTTATTTCTTCTTCCGTTAATGTATCTGAAATAAAACCACCTGTTTCAGCATGGACCAATCGCTTATCGCATTTTCGACTCTTAAAAGCACAATAAGAAATAATTTCTTTATTTTTTTTCAGCACGTTTATTTCTTCTTCCGTTAATATATCTGAAATAAAAGCACCTGTTTTAGCATAGACTAATTGCCTGCGGAGTTTTCGTAATTTAAAAGCAGCACAGGAGATAATTTCTTTGTTTTTTTTCAACGCATTTATTTCTTCTTTAGTTAAAGTATCAGAAATAAAATTTCCTGTTTTAGCATAAACTAACTTACGTTTCATATAGTTATGAATATATAATTTTGGGAATGAGATCACTTCACACTTGAAAATCATTCTTCTCGTATTATAACCACACGTATTATAACCACAATTTATATAATTAAGCTTAAGTCAATTTGAACTTTTCATTTACATAGCAAATTGTTATTATAAAATTCACTTAGGGGTGCCTATTGTATATAAAGCTTTATCAGCATGAAGTAGGCTGAGAAACACCCTTATTACCTGATTGGGGTAATGCCCACGTAGGAAAAGTACCAATGAAATCGCCTGCTGTTTTTATAGAAAATGCCTGTTTACGTTATAAAAATCAAATTTTATTTGATCAGCTTAATTTTCAATTACTTGCTGGTAAAACAACCTGTTTACTTGGTTCTAGCGGGATTGGAAAAACAAGCTTTTTGAGGTTAATAGCTGGATTAAATACTAAAGCAAAAGCTAATATTTACGCCTGTGACAAAAAAAGTTTACACAACCGTATTGCCTATATTACTCAATCAGATTACCTATTACCTTGGCTCTCAGTTTTAGATAATGTTTTACTGGGCTACCGTTTACGGCGAACTAAGAAACCATTGGAACGCGCCCATACCTTATTAAATCAATTTGGTCTACGTCACACTATAAAAAAATATCCTTCACAATTATCAGGAGGAATGCAACAACGTGTTGCATTAGCGCGTATAATGCTAGAAGATCGGCCCATTTTATTAATGGATGAACCCTTTTCTGCTCTTGATACTATTACTCGTTACCAACTTCACGAACTTGCTGCCTCTTCATTAAAGAACCGCACTGTATTGTTAATAACACATGACCCGTTAGAGGCTTTACG
>JAVHYG010000033.1:0-13295 GCA_031119195.1 Rickettsiella sp.
ATCGTAACCCATATTCAGCATTTAGAGCGTATGCGGCAGGATTTTGTAGCCAATGTTTCACACGAGTTACGTACACCATTGACAGTGGTACAAGGCTATTTAGAAATTTTACTTGAACAAGCAACAGTTGAAGGAATAGGAAAAGAAATATTATTACAAATGCAACAACAAACCATGCGTATGGGGAATTTAGTTGAAGATTTACTGTTGCTCTCGCGTTTAGAAGATCATTATGCAGCGAATAAACACCAGAAACAGATTGCTATCTTTAAACTAATATTACATATTGTTCAAGAAGCGAAATGTTTAAGTGGCTCATTGAATCATAGGATTGATTGTCAACTTGATCCTACTTTATATTTACGGGGAATAGAGGGGGAGGTACAAAGTTTATTTTCTAATCTTATCTTTAATGCCGTTAAATATACCCCTGCGGGTGGAAATATAAAAATTCGTTGGTATCAAACGAAAGGGGTAGCTTGTTTTAGCGTAGAAGATGATGGAATTGGTATTGCCGTAAAACACATTGCGCGTTTAACAGAGCGTTTTTACCGGGTTGATAAAGCGCGTTCTCGAAGTAGTGGAGGGACTGGTTTAGGCCTAGCTATTGCTAAACATGTGCTCATTCGTCATGATGCGACACTTAAAGTAAAAAGTCAGTTAGGCAATGGGAGTTGCTTTATTTGTAGTTTTCCTAAAAAGCGACTGTTTGTTAAAAATTTATGCAAGAAAATTGGCAGTTCCTCCTCAAAGAAGTCATTACTTCCCCTATAGAGTTATTAGCAGAGCTCGGTTTGAAAGAAAATTTATTACCCGATGCTCAGCGAAGTGCGAACTTATTTCACTTACGCGTGCCGCGAGGTTTTGTAGCTCGTATGCAAAAAGGTAATCCTAACGATCCCTTGTTGCGACAAATATTGCCGATTGGCGAGGAAGGAATAATAACACCTGGTTTTACGCAGGATCCACTTGATGAAAAATCAGCTAATCCCATTCCGGGTTTGTTACATAAATATCACGGCAGAGTTTTATTGACACTTTCTGGAGCTTGTGCAATCAACTGTCGTTATTGTTTTCGACGTCATTTCCCTTACCAAAAAAATAATCCAGGTGGGCGTACATGGGAAATTATTTTAAATTATATTATTGCTGACAAGTCAATTACAGAGGTCATTTTTAGTGGCGGAGACCCTTTAATAGCTAACGACAGTTATTTAGCAAACTGCATTACTGATCTTGCTACTATTTCTCATCTTAAAACCTTACGTTTCCACTCACGTTTACCCATTGTATTACCTCAACGAATAACTCATGCGCTTATGACAGTATTGACTTCTACGAGATTACAGCCAATTATGGTTGTACATTGTAATCATGCCAATGAGTTGGATGTGTCCGTAGCGACGGCTATCGATGTATTACGACAAAAAAAGATTATGGTATTAAACCAATCTGTTTTGTTAAAAGGTGTTAATGATTCTATAGAAACGTTAATTAACTTAAGTCAACGTCTATTCGAGTTTGGAATTTTACCGTATTATTTGCACTTATTAGATAAGGTGCAAGGTGCTGCACATTTTGCGGTAAGTGAAGATAAGGCAAAAATATTAGTCAATGCAATGCGAAAAAAACTTGCAGGTTATTTAGTGCCTCGTTTAGTTAAGGAGAAAGCCGGCGAAAAATCTAAATTAGCTGTTTTTTAAATATCACTTTCGCTATTTCAAAACGATAACTTTTAGCTATCTTTTCTGCAAAGCCACAATCAAAAAAATTAAACAGCTTAAAGTTTTTAGGCTTATTATTTATGGTGATTATGATCCGGCTTTTTAGGTTGATCACGGTAAGCGGTTAGCAGAATTAATACCGCATAGTCATCTGCAAATTATTAACAACATGAAGCATGGATTAACCGAATCCGTTTACAATAAACTTCTTAAATTTAATTGCAAAGCATTGTGGTCGAGGTTGATAATTCTGGGTTTAAGCTTACTTGAGGGTCGTTCAATACATCAAAAAGTGATTCATCTGCTTTGTTCCAAATATACGTATCAATAGATAAATTCTTTAATGTTTGTCCGAGTTCAAAATTTTGTTGATCTAAACTTGCTTTTAACAAAGGATTAGTAATAGCATTTTCACAACAGATATAGGTAATATCAACTTGTTTTTTACTAGAGATTAACTGAAAAAAACGGCTAAAGAAGTTTTTGGCTTGAAATGAATTATTTACAGCCTGAATGGTTGAGGCGAGTAATTTTGTTTTGTTTTGTTTTGCGACATAGCTCATATAGATTGGCATGCCGTCAATTTCGCTTAGAATGTTATTCTCAAACTGATGAGGTATGTTATGCATGCTTAACTGATTTGTTATATTTCTAATATCCTTCGGATTGGTATAACTAATAAAAATAAGTTGGTGTTGCGTTTGTTTATTGTAATAGCTTGCTTCTTCTAAAAAAGTGCGGTAAGTTGCAAATTCAGAATACATAGCTGACCAAGCGCTATCAAATTCTTCAAATGTCAGTAATACGTTTGTTTCTTTCTGTAAGGCGACAAGCATTTTTTCTGTAAACTCTTTTTCAGTTATTTCACCTAGATTAAATTTATCTAAATTACTTTTGGTTTTTGGAATTGTGTTGCTGATAGCATCTAGAATAACGCTTTGATTAAGCTGTGGACTTTTTTGATTGATTAGTTGAGCAAAAGCAAGAATAACTTTATTAAAATCAGGTGTTATTAAGTCGCCAAGACTGATTATTTTTACAATTTTTTTCAAAAGAATATCCCTAAAGTTTAATAAAAATTATAACATTTTTTTAGTTAAAAATAACATTATAGTTTAAATTTAATTTTTTTATTATGACAGTTAACTTTTTCTTAAGAATTTTTTTTTATACTTAAAAAAATTCTATTCAAACAATAACATTTTTATGAAAAAAAGTAAAAGTTTTCTGGAGAACCTAGGCGAGCAAATAAAAAAATTAGGAGATATTAGCTCTGATCAAGAATATCCAAATTTATGTAAGAAATATGGCGAAATAGTTACAATACTTAATAAAGTTCAGCATGATAAAGAAACTAAAATTTCTGGGTGCTTAAAGGAAATATATACTATCGTATGTAAAAAAAATAATGTACTTAGAGAAGAAAAAAGAAGTAAAAAGAACGTTTCTGACGCTTTGACAAATCAAATACGAGCACACGAAGATTTCCTTTCTTTTTTGGTAAAGCCAGATAGTTTTAATGAATCGCAAGAAAATTTATATTTGATCTTAGCAAAGAGAATAGTAGATGAAGAAATAATGCAAAAATTAAATGTTATTTTTAAAAAAGTCTATTCAGATTTAGGATCTCCCGATAATGGTTTAACCAAAGAGAAAATCAAAAAGTTTGATTTTATGTTTAAATTAAAAACTTTTTTAGTCGTATTTCAAGATGACAAAAAAGATAAAAGTTTTGCTAAGTTAAAAACAAAGGTGATAGAGGCTAGTCAAGAGTTTGAAAGCTTAAAAAAAGAAGATAGCCGATTATCAAAAAGTAAAAATTTCGCAGATAAGTTAAATTGTCTTTTAAAAGAGATTTATTTTATTGCTTTAGAAAATAAGGCTAAAAATCCTGATCCATATGCTTATATCATAAATCTTTTTTTAGCCTATTCTCAACAAGAAAAAAATTCTAATAAAGTTTCTGATGCACAGTTTATTACTGAGGTTTGTAATAAAACTGTAACAGAGAATATTTTAATAGAGTCAGGGATTATTAAGACAACTAGTGTACCTAGTAATTATTCCGATACAGCTTTTTTTAAATTTTCTCGAGTGAGTGCTTTTATAGACTTAAAATCTAAAGAAATAAACGAAGCTGAACATAATTCAGAGAGTGTATTTGCACCTTAACTGTAAGCTTCTAATCATTAAACCAATTTAATTGATGGATAAAATTAATTACCTTTCACTGATTAAATAGCATACAATAGCCATTAACTTTTGGTTAATGTATATCCCTGAGCTTAAAATACTATTGGCGTTTAAAGTGCAGCGGTCTATTTAATAAGGTGTTTTATGTCAATAAGTCAAAAGACAATGCGAACCGAAATGGATAGTATGGGTTCTATCGAAGTCCCAGCCCAACACTATTGGGGTGCGCAAACGCAGCGCAGTTTGCATCATTTTGCAATTGGTCATGACAAAATGCCGCTGGGGGTTATTCATGCCTTTGGCCTGCTTAAAGAGGCGACAGCTAAAGCGAATGAAGCATTGGGATTATTGCCTAAAGATAAAGCGGAACTCATTATTTCTGCGGCTAAAGAAGTGCAATCAGGCAAACATGATCGTGAATTTCCACTGCATGTTTGGCAAACGGGTAGTGGTACTCAAAGTAACATGAATGTCAACGAAGTCATTGCTAATCGTGCAATTGAGTTGGCAGGTGGTGAGCGTGGCAGTAAAAAACCTATTCATCCAAATGATGATGTTAATAAATCTCAATCATCGAACGATAGTTTTCCTACTGCGATGTATATAGCTGCAGCAATCGCTGTTGTAACGCAACTATTACCTGCTCTAATGAAACTACGAAAAGGCTTAGCAGCGAGAGCACATGAGTTTGATCCGATTATCAAGATAGGCCGTACGCATTTGCAAGATGCGGTGCCGTTAACATTAGGACAAGAATTTTCTGCCTATGTTGCACAACTTGATGCAGCAACACATGCCATTGAACAGACTTTATCTGGTCTTTATTCCTTAGCGATCGGCGGAACAGCAGTTGGTACGGGACTTAACACGCATCCGGAGTTTGCTGAACTTACTGTAAAGTATATTTCTGAAAAAACAGAATTGCCTTTTATTTCCGCGGAAAATAAATTTTCAGCACTTGCTTCGCATGATGCGTTGGTATTTGCGAGTGGTGCATTAAAAACATTGGCCTGTGCGTTAATGAAAATTGCGAATGATATTCGTTGGCTGGGATCAGGACCGCGGTGCGGTTTAGGCGAATTAATTTTACCTGAGAATGAGCCGGGTTCTTCTATTATGCCAGGAAAAGTAAATCCAACTCAATGTGAAGCGATGACGATGGTTTGTGTACAAGTGATGGGTAACGATACGGCAATTACTATAGCTGGCAGTCAAGGCAATTTTGAGCTGAACGTATTTAAGCCAGTAATGATTTATAATTTTCTTCATTCAGTGGACTTATTAAGCGATGCTTGTCATTTGTTTAACCTTTATTGTATCAAAGGCCTAAAAGCCAACAACGCGCGCATTCAACAGTTTTTAGAAAATTCTTTAATGTTAGTAACAGCTTTAAATCCAGTGATTGGTTATGATAAAGCGGCTAAAATTGCTAAGAAGGCGTTAAAGGAAGAAACAACTTTACGTGAAGCCTGTTTAAACTTAGGTTTTTTGACGGCGGAACAATTTGACGCAAGCGTTAGACCGGAAAAGATGCTAAGTCCTAAAACTGAAATAGACTAATCTCATCAAATTTTTTGACGTAGTTTTGTGTTGATTTTGCTCATTATTTTTATTAAAAAAATATATGAATTTAGTCTAAGCAGTTAGTTTTTTTACCTGCTCAGGTTTAAAATCATTAAAGGCAATGAAAATACTTTTTCAACTTCTATAAACGATAATTCTCATTATTGCCTATTTATCGTAAAACTATTACTTTCAGAAAAACATTTTTTCTATAGACATTACCAAAAAGTTTTTTTGGTTAATATTTTTTTAATAATTAAAAACTAGACTCAAGCCCTTATTTTAGTTCAGGGGATTAAAATGCTTAAGTTTACAAGAAAAGGTAGAGAGAAAACATTAGCAGCACTGCAAGCGAAAGAAGAAAAACTTGAAGTATGTTTAAAAAATTTAGAAACAAAAGCGCTTAATCTTCAAGCGGATAAAAACACGTTTTCTACGTTAATAGTAGCTTGTCGAAAAGAAATAGAGATACTTAAAAAAGAAAAAAACAAAATAGCAAAATCTTTAGCGAACAGTTATAAAAGTTATAAAAAAAATGGAACTGTAGAATCCCCTGTATCTGATGCCGAATTAAAAAAAATTAGTTTTTGACACATATGGCTGGGAAATCCACAACAATATGTTTCTAATACGTGTGGCTTAGCAAATAATGAGATAGTTAATACGCAACCGTTTGCTGTTGAAACTTTAGCAGAATCAAATACGAATACGCAAGAACAAACGCTTGCGAAAGAAATGCAGTTAGATCATTTAATTGGAGAATTGTTAGCATTAGCAGTAGCACCCTTAAGCGAGAATGCTGAAGGTATATCGTTAAAGAGTGGGACTGAAACTGAAATAAAAGAACAAGAGGTAGATTTTAGTGATATAGATGCATCAATTGAAAATTTGAGAAAGCAAATCACAGAACTAGAAGAGCAAATCGTGAAACAAGAGCAAGGCGGTATAATTGATCAACCAGCGAATGAGGTATTACAGCGTTGTCAACGTAATTTGAAGTGTTTATCAAGTATCGCCGAAGAACGCCATAGCACAATAGAACTTTTTGAATTTGAAGGTTTAGAAGAAGAGATGGAAGAGAAAGAACAACCATCCGCTAAAATGTCAACACAGAAAAATATTGGATTTTTCACAACTACTCAAACATTTAAAAGCTCTAGCCAACAAGATAAAGTACAAATAACAGAAGCTGAACATGAGCGTAGTCGCAATGGACTTAGCTAACCTTCTGATTAAAGTTCAATTTCACCTTTAAAAATGGTTTCTCCTTTTCCGGTTAATAACACAGGAGAGCCCATGCCTTGCCAATGGACATTCAGTTGACCGCCGGGTAAATAGACCTTTACATTTTTTTTAAGTCGGTTTAATAAACGACCGGCGATAACTGCGGCACAGGCACCACTACCACAGGCTTGCGTTTCACCAACGCCGCGTTCATAAACGCGTACATCAATGGATCTGGGGTTTTTAATGGTTATAAACTCGACATTAATTCCTTGCGGAAAGTAGGTGTGAGGTGATTGATTGAGATAATCTCCTAACTCGTCGACAGGCGCTTCTTCTAACTTATCAGCTTGTATAATGCAGTGAGGGTTCCCTAATGAAAGTATGCAACAGTCAAAGTGTCCAAAAGGGGTATTGAGTGAATAGATAAGATCTTGTGAAGGACTAATGAAGGGTATTTTCTCAGGTTCAAAAATGGGACAACCTAAATTGGCCGTGACTTCATGATTTTTTCTTAATTCCAGCTCTAAAAAACTACTTTTTGTTGCAAGACAAATAGGATTCCCTAGGAAAAGTTTTTCTTCAGATAAAAATTGTGCTACACACAGTGCACCGTTACCACATTGGGCAACTTCGTTGCCATTAGCATTGAAAATGCGATAATAAAAATGGCTTTTCTTACTGCGGGATTTTTCTATTAACAGTAATTGATCGAAACCTATGCCGCTGCATCGATCCGCCCATTGCCGTATTAATTTTGCATTGGGTTTGAACGCTTGTTTTACACCATTGATGACAATAAATTCGTTATTAAGTACATGCATCTTTGAGAATACTAATTTCATAGCGAGCGTATTACTTTAATTAATTAACAAGGGGCAGTTCGTTAATCCAACATTGTTCTATTGTTTCACGAGAGCGAATTAAGTTAGCTTTGTCTTTATGAACTAATATTTCTGCACTACGTGGCCTGGAATTATAGTTGGAACTCATAGAAAAACCATAAGCACCACAATCCATGATTGCTAAATAATCGCCTGATTGAATACGCAATGACTTGTTTTTTCCCAAAAAATCACTGCTTTCGCAAATAGGCCCGACTACATCATAAATGGTTTCGTTCAGTTCAGAGCGTAACTTAACTGCTTGGATAGTTTGTTCGGCATGATAAAGTGCAGGACGCAATAAATCGTTCATACCCGCATCGACAATAGCAAAGTTTTTTTTACCGTTGTTTTTAAGATATTCAATGCGCGTAATGAGTAGTCCAGCTTTGGCGATGAGTGCGCGACCGGGCTCTATCAATAAGCGCAATTGATGTTTTTTTTCATTTAGTTTTTCTAAAATTTTTTTGCAGTATTCATGGGGCGTAGGTACGACTTTTTGGGTATAGGAAACTCCTAATCCCCCCCCTATGTTGATATGCTGTAAATTAATCTTTTTTTGTGATAATTGTCCACAAATTTTTAAAAGGCGATCAATCGCCTGTAAAAAAGGCTGTAATGTGGTTAATTGTGAACCTAAGTGACAAGCGATACCCTGAATGTTTAAGTAGTTTGATTGGTGTGCGAAATCATAGAGGGAAAGTGCATCTTGTTCGCTGACACCAAATTTGTTGTCTTTAATACCTGTTGTAATGTAAGGGTGAGTATTAGCATTAATATTAGGGTTTATGCGTAAAGCAATCGGCGCAATTTTGTTTAAGTTTTTGGCTTCTGTTTCGATTCTTAATAATTCTTCATAAGATTCTACATTAAAACAGCCAATATTGACTTGTAGTGCGTGTCTAATTTCTTCGACGCTTTTTCCGACACCAGAAAAGACACTTTTTTCTGGGTTGCCACTGGCTGCGATCACACGTGCAAGTTCTCCACCCGAAACAATATCAAAACCAGCACCATGTTTTGCGAGCAGTGATAAAATATTGAGATTGGAGTTTGCTTTAACGGCGTAACAAATTTGATGGGGATGATCACTAAGGGCTTGGTCAAAGGCTTGCCATTGCTTGATCAATTCAGTTTGGGAGTAGATATAACAAGGCGTCTTAAATTTATCCACAATGCTGGAAACAGAGAGATTTTCTATGTGTAGGTGATTATTTATATAATAAATAGACATTTCTTAATGAGCAGATTGGGGGGAATGATGCGGGACATAAACGGGTGGTTTTTGGTCTGGTAAATAAAGTGGACCTGTTTGTCCACAAGCGCTTAGGGAAAGAGCAAGTATAAAATAAATAAGTTTTAAAAAGGTTTTTTCCATTAAAAATTTCCATGGAGTGAATTGGGAAACTATGAAACTCCTAGTATATACTGAAACTATACTGTACTTACGCTAAATGTCAGTTTTTTGCGTGGAGCTTTGTTTTTCACCTATCTGATGATCATTTAATCAAAAGAAAACCGTTTCTCGATAAAAAGGTACATTGCTTTTGAACGTGGTCGTTAACTTAAGTTCAGTATTTGAACTGTTTTTAATAGCAAAAAGTAATATTTTTAAGTGAGGTTA
Source organism: Rickettsiella sp. (assembly GCA_031119195.1). Lineage (GTDB taxonomy): Bacteria > Pseudomonadota > Gammaproteobacteria > Diplorickettsiales > Diplorickettsiaceae > JAVHYG01. The sequence continues at coordinate 9,213 of JAVHYG010000033.1, forward strand.
ACGAGATGGAAAATACTAACTCATTATCATATCTAGAAGTGAATCCACTCACATCGCCCTCTGCCAGCATTATTTGCTTACATGGACTAGGCGCAGATGGGCACGATTCTGCCACGATGGCAAAAGCTGTTGCTATTGGTACAGGTGTCCGTTTTGTGTTTCCACATGCTCCAATGCGTCCTATTACATTAAATGGAGGTACGCCAATGCGGGCCTGGTATGATATCCATGGATTAACATTTGATTCGACAGAAGATGAGGCGGGCATTCGAGCAGCAGCTAAAAGTCTTTTTGAACTGGTTGAAAAAGAGATTCAGCGCGGTATTCCTGCTAAACGTATTTTTATGGCAGGATTTTCTCAAGGTGGTGCCATGGCATTATATACGGCTTTACGTTATAACCAGTCTTTAGCTGGAGTGCTGGCGTTATCTACTTATTTGCCTTTGCATCGTTTTTTGGCTGAAGAAGCCAATCCTGCGAATAAATCGATTCCTATTTTTATGGCGCATGGTGATGAAGATGATGTCGTATCACCCGCATTAGGTGAATTTTCTTATGACTGCTTGAAGAAGTTATCCTATCCGGTGCAGTTCAATCGATATCCTATCGGCCATAGTGTTTGTCCTAAAGAGTTAGAGGATATTGCAAAATGGCTTCAAGAGCGTTTACAAAAATAATGGGAAACCCGTTATACTCTCATGCAAAGACAACTGGTTTTTAATTCGCTGATGAGCCATTAAATTTTATAGACTTTTTTCGAGTGAAGCAATTTACCCTTTTAAAAGAAGTCTAATAAGGTAATCACTTTTAATTCATGCATAACATCCGTAATTTTTCTATTATTGCCCATATTGATCATGGAAAATCAACTTTATCAGATCGATTAATACAGTTTTGTGGCGGTTTGAGTGAACGGGAAATGTCAGCTCAGGTCTTGGATTCTATGGATTTAGAAAGGGAGCGTGGAATAACCATCAAGGCACAAAGTGTCACACTTAATTATAGTGCAAAAGATGGTCAAATTTACCAATTAAATTTTATTGATACGCCAGGACATGTGGATTTTTCCTATGAAGTCTCGCGTTCTTTAGCGGCTTGCGAAGGTGCGTTGTTGGTAGTAGATGCAGCGCAAGGGGTGGAAGCGCAAACCGTTGCCGTATGTTATACCGCGCTTGAACAAGGGCTAGAAGTCTTACCTGTGTTAAATAAGATCGATCTCCCTCAAGCTGATCCGGACCGCGTTATTCACGAAATTGAGGATATCATTGGTATTCCAGCGTTGGATGCGGTCCGAGTCAGTGCGAAAACGGGTTTGGGTATCCCTGAATTGTTAGAACGATTAATTCAGAGTATACCGTCGCCGGAAGGCGATCCTACAGCGCCATTGCAAGCTTTAATTATCGACTCGTGGTTTGATGCCTATTTAGGAGTTGTATCATTAGTGCGTATTAAAAATGGCTGTCTGAAAGCGGGTGAAAAGATTCAAGTCATGTCTACCGGACGCTCTTATTTCGCGGATAAATTGGGTATTTTTACACCAAAGCGCGAGGAACGTGAACAGCTTAATGCTGGTGAAGTCGGATTTGTTATTGCGGGTGTTAAAGATATACATGGTGCTCCTGTGGGGGATACCTTAACCCTCGCAGCGAAACCCGCCATGTCGGCTTTACCTGGTTTTAAGCGGGTCCATCCTCAGGTATTTGCCGGTTTATTTCCTGTCAATGCTGAAGATTTTAGCGAATTTCGCGAAGCCTTAGAAAAGTTAAGTTTAAATGATTCTTCATTATTTTATGAGCCTGAAACATCTGAAGCCTTAGGTTTTGGATTTCGCTGTGGCTTTCTTGGATTGCTTCATATGGAAATCGTCCAAGAACGTTTAGAACGAGAATATGATCTGGATTTGATTACTACGGCACCCACAGTTGTTTATGAGGTCGTCAACACACGTGGCGAAACCCTAAAAATCGATAATCCAGCGGATCTACCTGTGGCTAACTTGATTCAAACCATGCGCGAGCCCGTCGTGTTGGCAAATATACTAGTGCCCCAGAGCTACCTTGGTGCAGTGATCACGTTGTGTAACGAGCGTCGAGGTGTACAAACTAAATTACTCTATACCGGTAATCAAGTCTCGGTATCCTATGAATTACCCATGAGCGAAGTCGTACTAGATTTTTTTGATCGTTTAAAGTCTTTAAGTCGCGGCTATGCGTCACTCGATTACCATTTTATCCGTTTCCAGGAAGCTGATTTAGTGAAGTTGGATATTCTAATCAATGGTGATAAAGTCGACGCCTTAGCTTTAGTGGTGCATCGGTGTCAAGTTCAATACCGGGGCCGTCAGTTAGTAGAACGGCTGAGAGAACTTATTCCAAGACAGATGTTCGATGTGGCGCTACAGGCAGCTATTGGGGGTCACATTATCGCTAGGGAGTCTGTTAAAGCCTTGCGTAAAAATGTACTTGCCAAATGTTATGGTGGCGATATCACGCGGAAGAAAAAATTATTAGAGAAACAAAAAGCAGGTAAAAAACGGATGAAAAAAGTAGGACGTGTTGATATTCCACAACAGGCTTTTTTAGCGGTTTTACAACGAGAGAAAAAATAAACACTAAGAGGTGTCTTTAATTGTGCTAGGAAAGCAAAAAGTGTTTTTTTGAGTAGCGTAACGTAGCATACTTAGACATAAAAGTAAGTATCGCGGCATAGAAAAACGATGCTTTTTGTCCATCACCGTGCAATTGAAGATACCCTCCTAATGAGGCTATTATGAATTTTGAACTTATATTAAGTACTGCCGTATTAGTAACCGGTATAATTGCTTTAATTGATGTTTTGTTGTGGGCGCCGTTACGAAAAAAGAAAAATATCGAAAAACCTTCGCCACTAATTGATTATGCACGTTCTTTTTTCCCAATTTTATTGTTGGTGTTATTACTTCGTTCTTTTTTGGCAGAACCTTTTCGCATTCCTTCTGGTTCGGAAAAGCCTGATTTATTGATTGGAGATTTTATTGTAGCCAACAAATTTGCTTATGGAATACGCTTGCCAGTTTTTCATAATAAAATAATTCCAGTGGGTGAACCGAAGCGAGGCGATGTTGTTGTATTTTTATGGCCGCGTGATACCTCTACTTATTTTATTAAACGCGTGATTGGCCTACCTGGAGATGTGATTACCTATAAAAATAAAGTATTGACTATCAATGGCCACGTCGCATCTCAAAAATTACTTAGAGAAAAAACAGATCAAGATGGGAAAAAGAAATGGCCGGTATTAATGAAACAAGAAAATTTATTAGGTGTTAAACATCTTATCTATATTCGACCTGATCAACCCATAGACGATTTTTCAGTGCGTGTACCCCCAGGTAACTATTTTATGATGGGTGATAATCGAGATAATAGTTACGATAGTCGTTATTGGGGTTTTGTTCCGGAAAAAGATCTTATTGGTAAAGCGTTTTTGATATTTTTCAGTTGGGATAGTACACACAACCGTGTGCGTTGGTATAGAATCGGATCACGAATTCATTAACCATAATGTTGTCGTTGGAATTTTTTCGGTTCACTTGTAGCAACGTAAAGTGTTTTAAACCAATCTGTCTAGAAATTAAACAAAATATTCGTTTTAATAATAATTTAGCTAAAATATTTTTTAAGTAGGATTTTCCAAAATGTTTCTATCGACGAAGAGGTGGTAGTGAGGGCAGACGTCGGAACTTTGTGTAAACAGTTAGGATATCATTTTAAGAATCCTGAATTATTGGAAGATGCACTAAGTCATCGCAGCTTTCGTGGGAATAAAAATAATGAGCGACTTGAGTATTTAGGAGATGCTGCGCTTAATTTTGTGATTGCGGCTGCTTTGTTTCGTCAAAATATGTTGGCGCGCGAAGGTGAGTTGAGCCGTTTACGTGCTAATCTGGTTCGAGGTGAGACCTTAACGAATTTGGCGAAAGAATTTGAATTGGGAAAGTATTTGCGTTTGGGTGCAGGGGAACTAAAAACCGGTGGTGCACAACGTAAGTCTATTTTAGCCGATGGCTTGGAAGCTGTTGTTGGAGCTATTTATCTGGATGGT
>JAVHYG010000033.1:13305-13692 GCA_031119195.1 Rickettsiella sp.
ATTTCAAGCCTGTGAAAAATGTATCCTTTGTTGGTATGAAACACGTCTTGAAAATGTCGAAACATTGCCTGATTTGAAAGATCCAAAAACTCGCTTACAAGAATATTTACAGTCGCGCAAATTCCCTTTGCCTATTTATACTGTTTTAGTATTGGAAGGGCCAGCACATCAGCAAATCTTCAAGGTCGAATGCCAGCTTAATGGTTTACCTAACAAAGCGATAGGCGTGGGCACTAGTCGTAGACGGGCAGAGCAAGACGCGGCAGAAAAAATTTTAGCAGAATTAGAATTTGTTTCACATCATAAAGAACATGGAAAATAATCAAATAACAACACATTGTGGAACCGTCGCAATTATCGGACGTCCTAATGTTGGCAAATCCACTT
>JAVHYG010000169.1 GCA_031119195.1 Rickettsiella sp.
ATCCAGAATAACTTGAAAATGAACGTCGCCATTGTGTTTGACCTGTTTGTAAAGAAATAGCGGCTAATTCACCTTGATAAGTCGCCACATAGATCATGTGATTGTTCAATTCTGGATCAGCTGCGATATCAATAAGCTGATCTGCTTGTGTCACTCCTTGTGGAAAAGCAACCGTATGTTCCCACAAAAGCTTACCGTCCCTTAAACTTAACGCAGCGAGTATTCCGTCAGAAAAACCAACTAATACTTTTTTCCCTATAATTTGTGCTGCACTACTAGGGCGTAAAATTAAAGTAGGTGCACCATGAGCGTAAGCCCATAGCTGTTGTCCCGTTTTTAAATCAAAAGCTAATACCTGCCCATCTACGGTCTTTACCACGATATGATCTTGACTAATTGCTGGCGCCGCCAAAACTTGATTAGGTAATTGTGTACGCCATATTACATCACCACTTTCAACATTTAAGGCAATCAATTGTGGGTGCATACTCGCTAGGATGATAATTCCTTTATCTATCGCAGGAGCGGTGCTTATTCGCTGCTTAAGATTAACTTGCCATAACTTATGACCTGTTTTAAGCATTATTGCTGTCACAAGTCCGGATTTATTTGATACAAAAACTTGATCGTCCTTAATCACTGGACCTAAACGTAAAAAATCCTTATCCATACCACCGCCAGTTGCAACAGACCATAACTCAACCGGTTGGAATTCAAAAGGATAGGACGTTAACGCTGCCGGAGAAGGTGCATTATCATCTCCTAAACCTGCACAAGCACTTAAAAGAAAAAATAAAAAAAAGATAGCCAAAATTTTTTCGAAAGAAATGAAGCTGTTTTTCGAAGTAAATACCGATCGGAACCTAATATCCCATGATGAAATCAAACAAATTATAAAGATTAGAATACGTTTTTTTAGATTACGAAATTTAAGCATGATGTTTATTTCTCAGTAAGGTTTAGCTGACTAGGTTGTGCCAAATGACAGCACAATCTAGTCCAAACTATTAATTTGCATTGATAGGAGTGGCTGATCAATAGCATTTTTAGAAAATAATTTTTCAGCCGCTAAATAATTTTGTAAAGCCTTAGTAGAATCCTTTAAATGCAAAAAAATATTGCCTTTTTCTTCGAAAACAAGTGGTTGATAAATCGTATTATCGTTCTCATCCAATATTTTTAAAGCATGTTCGGGCTGATTCTCTGCTAATAAAACGCGTGCTAAACGCACACGCGCCATAGCACGCAAAGTTTCATTTTTTCCATGCTGTGTAACCCACGTTAATTGTTTTTCTGCTTCAGTTAATTTATTTTGATTAACCGCTTGTTTAGCCAATTGTAAAGCCGCTAATGAAGCATACGGTGTATTTGGATATTTTTGTATTAAAGTATAAGCCCTATTATCACTTTGAGTAGAATCATTTAATAAATTTTCATACGTTATTGAAGCTAAGATCAAATTATTTTCTTGCGTTTGCCGCCAATAATACCAAAACATACTTAGTATGATAGCAAAAATAATACCCGCTATAATGCCAAACCCATAATCACGACACCATTTTTTTATACGCTCTACTTGCTCAAGTTCAGCTAACTCATTCACTCTTAAGTACCTCTATTATTTTCTCTATTATTTCTGAGCGTTTCGTGAGCTCCTGGGGTTTTTCTTTTCGTAAATATTTTAAAGTAATTGTATTGGTATTTATTTCATCTTCGCCCATAATTAAAGCAAAGCGAGCTCCACTTTTATCAGCGCGTTTGAAAGACGAACTTGAAAGTTTGGACACACCATCCACAATGATACTTATAAAAGGCAATGCGGTACGCAATCTTTCAGCTAATATTAATCCTTCTTGTCTCGCATTATCACCTATTGCTATAAAGTAAATATCAAGCACTTGTGGAAAATCTGTTTGGAATAAATCAATCAATCGTTCCAAACCAATAGCAAATCCAACTGCAGGAGTTTTATTACCTCCCAGTTGTTCAATCAAGCTGTCATAACGTCCTCCAGCACAAACTGTATTTTGTGCACCTTTTGCTTCCGTCATAACCCATTCAAATACCGTTTTATTGTAATAATCTAACCCTCTAACAAGACGTGGATTAATGGTATAACAAATATCTGCATTCTTTAAAAAAGCTTGTAATGCAATAAAATGTTGATCAGATTCTTCATCGAGAAAATCTAAGAGTTGAGGCGCTTGCTTAATTAAGTCTTGCATCCCAGGATTTTTACTATCCAAAATCCGTAAAGGGTTAGTTTGTAAACGACGTTGCGAATCTTCGTCTAATTGGTCATAATATTGTTTAAAATAGTCGATAAGCTTTTCTTTATAAAGTTTTCGCACCTCGCTAGAGCCCAAGGAATTAATTTGCAAACATAAGCGATTTTGCAAACCTAATTCAGACCATAAGCGTGCCGTCATCAAAATGATTTCTGCATCAATATCGGGTTGTGCTAAACCAAAGACTTCGACACCAAATTGATGAAATTGGCGATAACGACCCTTTTGTGGTCTTCCGTGTCTGAACATAGGTCCGAGATACCACCAGCGTTGTATTTGATGATAAAATAATCCATGCTCAATACCCGCACGAACAC
>JAVHYG010000034.1 GCA_031119195.1 Rickettsiella sp.
CCTTCATTAATAACAAATATTGTATCGGAATAGGGACCGATAACTGTCGCAGTGCGCTGTGCTGCAATTAACGTGACATTACTAGTTCGATTAGCAGTATATTCCACACCTATCGTATTGAGACAAAGGTACAAAAATCTTTCTTCCAAACCCAATACACTTTCTACTGCAGAGTCTACAAACGACTCCAACCGTTCTTCAAACCACGGCATAACATCAGAGTGCAATCGAGAATGGGTTCCTGGCAAACAAAAAAGATGACCTTCCTGAGGTTCTTCTGGAAGTTTATCTTTTATTACTGTAACATTTCGTTTATTATCAAGAAAAACAAAACTTCTTTCAGGTAATTCTGTCGTAGGAAACCATTCCGAAAAAATATAACGTTGAATTTCAGAGTGTAACTTCAAGAAATCAATAATCTTGTTAGCTAGTTGATTATTATAGGCTTTTTTCTCTAGATAGTCTGAAGGTTGTAAATCAAAAAAAGCACGCAGGCCTTGCACAAATTTTTCACGACTGCTTAAATGTACCCATTTTTCAATCGTGTTTAATTCTTTTTCTACGTGATAAAGTTGAATACCTGCGATCGTTAAAAAACCTAAACCTTCGCCAATGGGTCCAGTGATTTCTGAAACTTCTGCAATAAAACCTAAATATTCTGCCCCTTCAATGCTAGCTTCCCCTAAATCTATGCCAATGATTGCTCCATTTGAAAGATTATCTATCCAATCCGTTTGATTATCGCTAAGTCCTTTTACCAAGCTGTAAGCAAAAAGTAGACTTGTACCTCGTGCTACAAAGGGTGCCGCAACCTTCATTACATTACCCAAAAAACGACGTTTCCCGACTAACATAATTTCTGTATCACTAAAAAGACTAGTCGCCAGCTTTGTATCGTAATCTAATTCTTTTTCTAATAATAATTTTTCATTACCCAAAGCCAGCCGCTCTTCCGCTTTCATTAAGAGTTTATTTGATATCTTACCGAGAATACGACTACTGCTTAATAAAGCAAAACTTATCGCTACCGAATCAAAATCTCCTTGAATTAAGGCCGATAGGGTATCCTTACTAAAAAGAGCTAAATTAGCAAAATTAGCCGCTAAACCCACTTTTTTAAAATACGCTTTTATTTGCAGATCATCGAGAGGACGCCTAAGCAGTTCTTCAGTTTCGGCTGGCAAACAAGACGCAACGCTTCGCTTTTTATTTCGACGACAAATTGTAAATTCTTTGGAAAAGATCTTATGCTCACACATAGAAACTAACATGATCGCATTACGTTGTCGTGCATTTGTTGCCGGATCACGAGAAAGCCGTGCGGGCTTATAAAGCTGATTAACTTCGGCTTTATATTGAAGACTGAAAATATGATTTGCTTCTGCTAGGGAAAGTTGTTTTTCGTTTACATTTTTTTCGATGTAGTTTATAACATTCATTAACGATACAATAAAAGGACAGCGCACATAGAGCATCAACGCCTCCCCAATAAAATTAAGATATTTATCTCTGCTTAAGGTAAGTTTAGCTGCATCAAATGAATTAATTAGTAAAGTCTCATCGCTCTCAAAATGTGTAAGTATTTCTAGTATCCTCTTGTTCGTTGCGCTTAAGTTCAACGCTTGTGTTAACTCTTTATGTTGCATCATATGTAAGAGAAAACTGTAATAATGCGACATAATTTCTTTACTGTTAGCAAAATCTTTGGTCAAATAGATTAAAGACTGAACAATACTTTCAAATTCATCGTGATTTTTTTCTAAATTGATTCGTAAAACCTTTTGTACTAAACGATGAATAGTAGAAATATTAGACATATTTCCTTCATTAATTAATGAATAATTTTTTAAAAGTTGAATAGCAATACTTAATAGCTCATTATCAGGCAATGGCAAAAAGAATTGATTATTAATATGATCAGGACATAAATAAGCCATAATTTGCAAAACTTCTATGGCTTTTTTACCAAAAACTTTTTCTTGCTCTAGCTTTTTTAATGTGATTTTCCAAGTTGTAAATACCGTTTTAGAGTAAGGATCATTGCCGTAATTTGCAAAATTAAAATCTAATAATTCTTGGCTTTTTTCTTTAAAACAAGCAATATAATTTCGAATAGTAAATCCATTATCTAGATTTCTTTCAATTTTAATATAAGCGATTGCTTGCTGTAGGGCTAACGGCAAATTTTGCAGCAATTGAGCTAATTCTTTAATATTTGGCTCATCGGCATCTGTTAAAGTAAGTTCGCTCTTTATAAAATTGATAGATTCTGTTTCAGTAAAAACATCTAGCACCAATGGCAAAGCGATATTTTTCCAGTTACTATAGCGCGATGTAATTAAAATGGTAGGCCTGTTTCTATTAGATGCTTTAGGTAGCACATCTTGAATCTCTCCAGCAGTTTCTGCATTGTCGAAAACAAATAAACTTTTAGCATTGCCGAAATAAGTATAAACTTCTTCTATTAACTCAGCACTTTCTTTTTCATTGTTGTAAATATCATTTACATCAATATTTAATCTTTTCGCTAATTTTTTAAAAGATTCTACAATATCTATTTTTTTCTCTGCATCGATCCATAATAAGTTATAATCATAATCAACAGCATATTGCTTTGTATATTCAAGAGCGAGTTGTGTTTTACCAATTCCCCCCATTCCACTCACCGCTGCTTGAGAGCTTTCCTTTAACAGTTGTGGTGATGAACTTAATTAAAGTTGAGCCATGTTATAAGTAACGACTGCTGTTTTAGTAGTACCGCCTAGTAATTGATGTAATTTAATTAATGCTTGTGTCCGTCCTGAAAAATTTTGGATTGGCCGCCTTAAATTAAATATAATATTTTTGGGAGACGTTATGCTAACAGGGGCAGATGTTCTCGGAGCACTAAGTTGCTGTATTAACTGAGTAGTTTCTTGCTGCGTATTGTCAGGATGTAATTGGTACTTATAAGGCTTTAAATCATCTAAATTTATAAGATTTTCAGGAATATAATCGACTCGATAACTTTCCTTTAGCATCCCTTCAAGATCCTTTTCCCAATTTAACAAGCGACGGTAACCATGTAGTGTACTCTGAAGTTTATCTTTTTTATAATACATATCCGAAGCAGCGTTTTTAGCCTTAAAAACTATACCTACTTTCTCAAATAAGCTGGCTGTACTAAAACTGTTTCCTTGTTCATCTTGTATCTGACTACCGGTAACCCTTACCCTGACTCTCTTTAAGCTAGGATCAAAATAGGTTTCTGACTTTCCCAAAATGGTACCAAAAGCTATTAATTCACTTGAAATAGGCACATCTGCAGTTAATTTGTCATCAATATAATTCAATGTCCTTCCTGCAGCATCTTCTGCTAATTTTTCGATAGCAACTTTATAACCTGCTTTATCTGTTATCTGCGAAAATTGTTGTTCATAGCTTTTAAAAATTTCAATAGCCCCTTCTGTTAAAAAATTAATTAATTCATTTTCTTTTAACTCTGAAAAGACCTTAGTAATTTTCTGACTTTTTCTTTTATTGATAAAATATTTGCTACTAACCGTTCTTAATGAGGCTACTAAAGAAGGAATTGAACCTACGATATTTTGAGCTATTGTTGCACCCAGTAATGCACCAGTTACTCCTGTTTTAATTTCAATTTTTAAGGCCTCTGCGCTTAAACGTTCTCCTTTAGCAAGTAAGCTATGCATACCTAATCGCTTAATAAAATCTTGTACAAATTTTTTTACAAAAAATTCAAATCGTTCTCTTATTTTTTCTTCTTCCGATAATTTGGGTTTTTTAGGCAAAGATTCATCAAGATCGGGAGATTCATTTATAGACGTAGATACACTGTGTAAACGTATATCTGGCTTTTGTTCCGACAAGTAAGGTTGCATATCAAATGGTATAGCACGTACTCTTCGAACTGGATCCGGCTCTAATAGTAAAGAAAAAGCTAAACGTAATCTTGTAAAATAACCGTCACCACGAGGACGTTGTAAGCGCTGCGATATCCAAAGAATTCCCCTTTGTTCGTCTGCCATACGTACTAGATCTTCGGTATTTTCTAAAGCCCATAAACCACAGTTATATGTATCTTTTTGCTGTAAAAAAACACTTAAATTAATACAAGGTATAGGCAACTCCTTATCTAAAATCACCTGGTAATGTGGTGGTAAATCTTTTCCTAATGTGTCGATATAATAAATCTCAGCTTTCTGATTTTGACTTGTAATCACCAAGGAAACCCAATGCAATTGAAATATATTAATAATTAAACTTAAGCGTGCATACTTGACTTGAGCAGCTTTACTCATAAAAGTTTGCAGCACACTATGCATATGCTCTGGAGAACCAATAATATCAAAGGTCTGATAGGTATCTACTGTATCGATAGGCCGATAAGATTCATATTTAATACGTGCTATATCAGCAATATCTTCATGACTTAACCAATACTCATAATCTCCTTTTTTTGTTGCTACTTCTAGTCGATTACTATTGATATCGGAGTACGGCATAAGTTAAATTCCTTTTTTAAAAAAAGCTTAAATGTCTTTAGGATATAGGAGATAGGGTAGGTTCTTCTATCAAAAATTTAATTAAAAAAAATTTTTTAAGTATAAAATTGCTTAATATTAATTAAAAGAGATTGAAAAAAATTTTAAATAAATAAAATTTACTTGTATATATATCTACTATATTTGGTTACGCTGTTACATAGAGTTGATTTAAAATTATCATGTATCTTTTTAACAATGCGCTAATTTTTTTGATACTTTGCAGTTTTTTACATACTTTCGCTAACTCTTTAGCAATCGCCTGTTGACAGCTTTTTATTTCCTTAAGTTATGGCCCACTGTGCGAGGCGCCTTTTCTAAAACGATACATTTCTCTTTCTATTTCAGATTGAGTAGTGTTTTCATACCTACTTGGTATAGTTAACTTCTTACTTACTAGCTAGCCAATCCACTCTAAAGTTTATATTAACAATTTAAAATGCGTATTTTTCGCAATAAGCACTTAAACATTCGAATCACAATACTCTACCTTGAATAAAAATACATAGAAATAAAAACTCCATCATTGCGTATAGAATTGTAGGCTTTTTAAAAATTTAATCAAAAGGCGGCCAAAATAGAACAAATATTAAACATATTAATAAAATTCGTTAGCAACTAAGGAATTATGAGATATTATTATATATTCTATTAGAAGCAAGCATAAATCAATTGCTAATAAAGTTAGGTTAATTAATAAATTTCAATTTTCTAGGTATAACGAAATGGTAAGACCAATTTGGAAAGGATATATTACATTTGGCCTAGTCAACATTCCAGTTACTTTATATTCTGCTGAGAAAAAATTCGATATCCAATTAAAACTGATTGATAGCCGAGACAAAGCAAAAATTCACTATGTGCGTATCAATGAACATACCGGTGAAGAAGTAGCTTGGAATAACATTGCAAAAGGGTATGAATACGAAAAAAATAATTATATTTTATTAAAAGAGGCTGACATTAAAGCTATTGCCGGAAAGCACTCTAAAACAATCGACATTGCCAACTTTATTGATAAAAACAGCCTTAATATGATGGATTTTGAAAAACCTTACTATTTAATTCCTGATCAAAAGGGGGAAAAAGCCTATGTAATTTTAAGAGAAGTTTTAAAAAAAACCAAGAAAATTGGTATATCAAAAGTAGTCATTCATACCCGAGAATATTTAGCTGCAGTAATTCCTTACGAAAATGCCTTAGTTCTTAACTTACTGAGATATCATCAAGAATTAAGGAGGATTTCTGAATTTGATTTTCCTTCGAATACAGCTTATAAAATTTCCAAAAAAGAAATGGAAATCGCTAAACAGCTCGTAACGTCTATGACAGCTAAATGGAAACCGGAAATGTATCACGACGAATACAGGAAAGCGTTGGAAGAATATGTAACCGCAAAAGTACAACATAAAAATAAAAAAATATTTAAACCTACATCTAGAAGAACACATGCAAAAAATGTTATTAACTTTGTTGATTTATTGAAAAAAAGTTTAGAAAAAAACAAAAAAAATAAAACTAATAAAAAAATCAAAACAGTCAAATAACTTGGATTATGTCTTTACGCCATTATCGAAAAATAAGAAATTTTAAGTTAACTAAAGAACCTTACGGTCAATCTAAACCAAAACAAAATGGGCTTTATCTTATCCAGAAACATGCTGCAAGTCATTTACATTATGATTTACGCTTAGAATTAAATGGCATCCTTAAAAGTTGGGCAATACCCAAGGGACCTAGCCTTGATAGTAACGTTAAACGCTTAGCTATCCAAGTAGAAGACCATCCAATCGAATATGGTTCGTTTGAAGGCATTATCCCTAAGGGACAATATGGTGGTGGTACTGTCATGCTTTGGGATAGAGGAAAGTGGTTATGTGAAGATCCAGAACCAAATATAGCCTATAAAAAAGGCAGTTTAAGTTTTACTCTAAAAGGAAAAAAGTTACACGGGCTTTGGCATTTGGTACGTATTCAAAATAATCCTAAAAATTGGTTATTAATTAAGGCTAAAGATAAATATGCTCGTTCTGAAAAACAATATAATGTGATTGAAAAAAAAACCTATAGTGTATTAAGCCAACGATCTTTAGAAACAATTGCTGCCACTGCACAAAGTAAAAATCCCAAAAAAAATAAACTTAAATCTCAATATTTTTCTGAAAAATCTCAAATTAAGATTAAAAAATCTATACAAGCAAAACAAGCCGTCATGCCAGCTTTTATTCACCCACAACTAGCAACCTTAGTTGAAAAGCCACCGATTGGAAGTGAATGGTTTCACGAAATTAAATACGATGGATATCGCATTATCAGTTTTATCAAAAATAAAAAAGTAAAGTTAATGACACGTAATCAAAAAGACTGGACAATAAAATTTCCTTCTTTGGTCAAATCTTTGCAACAATTTAATTTCAAAAATGCTATCTTAGATGGTGAACTAGTTGCTTTAAATAAAAAAAGTCGCTCTGACTTTCAACTTTTACAAAATGCTATTCAGAGTAAAGTCACAGATGATCTTATTTATTATGTCTTTGACCTGCTTTATTACGATGGCATTAATTTAACTTCCTATCCGCTCGTAAAACGCAAACAACTATTGAAGCGTTTACTACCAAACGCTCATGCTTCAGTTCTTTTTAGCGCACATATTATTGGTGAAGGGGATCTTTTATTTAAAAAAGCATGTAAATTATCGTTAGAAGGAATCGTGTCAAAAAATAAAGATAGTCCTTATAGTCAAAAACGTAATCGCAGCTGGCTTAAAATAAAATGTAGTCACCGGCAAGAATTCATTGTGATAGGTTTCACCGCCGCCACAGGGAAAAGACAATACTTTGGTGCATTATTACTTGCTGTTTATTCAAAAACAAATCAACTACACTATTGTGGGAATGTAGGAACTGGATTTACTGAAAAATCTTTAACAAAGCTGAACCAACTTTTGCGTCAATACAAAACAAAAAAAGCCCAAACCAAATTGCCTAGAATAACTACAGTAACCTGGATAAAACCAAAAATTATAGTAGAAATAGCATTTACGGAATGGACGAAAAAGGGAATGCTCCGTCACCCAAGTTTTAAAGGTATACGTTGCGATAAAAAAGCTAAGGAAATCATCTATGAGAAACAAAAAAATTGAAAATTTAAAAAAAAATAAAATAAAAATACATTCTAAACACCTTTTTAATACCTACTACCCATCAAATCCAGAAAAAATACTATACCCAAAATTACACATAACAAAACTAGATTTAGCAAATTATTACATCAACGTACAAGAATGGATATTACCTTATCTTGTAAACCGTTTTCTGACAATCGTACGATGTCCAGATGGCGTGCAAAATGTCAAAAAAGAGTGTTTTTATCAACGTCATCTTAATAAAGATAAAACAGATATCTATTCAATCAATGGACAAACAAAAATAAATACAGCTGAAAATTATTTTTATATTAAAGACATATCGGGCTTACTATCGCTCGTGCAATTAGGTGTATTAGAAATACATCCTTGGGGTTGTCGCATTGACAAGGTAGAAAAGCCAGATTTAATTATATTTGACCTTGATCCAGGACAGGATGTAGAATGGAAAAACATCATAGAAGCAGCTTTCTTCATAAAGGAGAAGCTTACTAAACTTCATTTAATAAGCTTTGTAAAAACGACAGGTGGCAAAGGCTTACATATCGTTCTTCCTATAAAACGCCGCTATAGTTGCTCAAACTTTTGTAAAATATTTGGAAACCCTTAATCCAAATTTATACGTTTCACAATTAAACAAATCTAAAAGAAAAGGGAAAATTTTTATCGATTATTTACGTAATCAACGAAGTGCTACAGCTATCGCACCTTATTCAACCCGCGCAAAAGAAAACGCATCTGTATCAACTCCTCTAACTTGGAATGAGTTATCCGCTAGGATTAAATCAGATACTTTTACTGTTAGTAATCTCCCTAAAAGACTTGCTCAACTAAAAGAAGATCCCTGGTTAGATTTCTTTACTTTAAAACAAACATTACGTTTACCTAAGGTATAAAAAATTTATGCTTTTAGTTAATTAAAGACAAGTCTAGTTATAGTCCAAACACTAGGTAAGGTATTGAGACTGTACTTACGCGAAAAGCTGTCTTGTTGTATCACTTTGTTGCCAACTTTTCTGCGGTACTCATTTACACTTGAGTAAACTGTGTTCCTCGAAAAGTCGGCGCCGCGTGCTACAGCCAAAATTCAATTTTTCGCGTATGTACAGGAGATATAAAATTTTACGAGTCACTTCTTAAGCTTTTGAACTTATTGACAGAAACCGGTAATTTTTACAAAAATAAAACTTGTTCATAAGGTGAAATTTACAATGAATTAGAAAGCCAAGCAATGGGTTAAACCGTTATGTGTGCCTCTGTCTCCTGACACATCTTTATTACCATAATAAAATTTTTAAGGTAAGCTTTAAATTTTTGTAACCCCAACTTGTGAGTATCAAACACAGCTATAAGCTACCCAACGGGATTGTGGGGTTAACTAATGACGCATGGGTATTCTGGTTTATACTGGCAATAGGAAATGTGTTATGTCCAAAAGAAGATTTTCACTGTATTAAATTAATCACAATTCTAAAGTAAACGCGTGTGCATAACATCGGCTACATTGTCCTTACTGTAACAAAAATTTCTTTACCTTCTTTTGCAATGAAACCTACATCAAGCGTTACTGCGGGCGAATAAATAAAAATTTTATTAAAATTACGAATACAGCTTTAGATTAGAATACATTATCACGAAAGATATAAGTTCATTAATGGACGATACTTAATATATCCTCTTGACCCTTATAAAGCTAAACAAAATAAAGCTATAAAAATTTGTATAATTTTTTAAAATTGAGCTATTTAAAAAAAATAGTTACTTTTAACTTATTTAGATAAGTAACAAAGTACTAACTTTACTACTTTGAAAAAAAGTTTTATTCTTTAAAAAATTTCATTTAATAGATAAATTGTATATTATAAGTTATTAATAATAAAATTAGGTAGTTTTATGCCGATTTCATTTCCTGACTTAAACTTTACAATTGAACGATATCCTCTAATAGGGGATAAAGCTATCATGCTCTGGAAGGCTGAAGATAAAAAAAAGCCGCAAGCTTTTTTACAGATACAGTTTATACAAGAAAATAGAGAAAATATAGATTTCACATCACTTGAAAACTATGTAACGGGCTATGTAAATAAATTACAGAATCAAACACTAATTAAAAGGCCAATACTAGAAAATGCAGACAGTCCTTCACATGAAACTTTATTTATAAATTTCTTAAGAGAACAATTAAAATTAAATAATCCTTACTTAATTGATAACAAATCACTTTACACTCCTAGCAGTAATACACCAATCAATGTGGATTTCTATTGTCTTGAAACAGTTGAATGCAAAAGCGAAAATAAAAAAATTTATACTGCACGTTTTGGCTATGAAATGTTTAGAACTATGGAATCAAAAGCCCAACCTGTGTGCTCTGTTGAAGTTTTAGAAGATAAAGCGAATACAATTACCAAAAAAGCATATTTTTTTCCTTTAGATGAACTAGCTGTAGAAAAAATTAAATATTTTTTTACTAAAACTCCGCATATTAATACTAAAACTATCACGTCTCTAAGAACTCCTTATGTTCTATATACTCCAGCAAGGCAAAACCCAAATTATAACAGCGATATTCAAACACGGATTGAACTGCAAGTTATTATTACAAATAAACTCCTAGCTCTTAAAAAAGAAAAAAAATCTAGCTCTGAAAACATAGAAAAACAATTGTTGGAACTGTCTCAGGAAATTTCTGCAGGTAAACCATTAGAGCAAATTCAAAATAAGATAAATTTCTATATAAACAAAATAACTTTAGTTTCGTTGTCCCGTTTACCCTTTTTTAAACCAAAGCCTGAGTCCATAAATGTTTGGAGAGAACTTGAAAAATCAATTAACACCAACGCCGACATAGAAAAAACTTGTACTAATAGAGCTGTTAGTACACCGTAAATCGTTGAAAGCTGCTTACTTGTTCGGGTTAGCGTGTGTTGACCCTTATGCTAGCATGCGGACAAATAACTTTATTTTTAGCCAGCAGTATGCAATTTTCGACACACTCTAAATTAGTTTTTCTTATAATAAAGTCCATTTAACTAAGAAAATTTTTTGTAAATCTACGATATCTCTATAACTATTATTAAATCATTTTATATGCTTTGATAGTTGAACGGCGTGAAATATTAATATCGACAATGGGTAAAGGGTATCCGCAAAGTTTTGCTAACTCAGGTGCACGTGTATGCGGATCATGTATTGCGCGGGCATCTAGATCTTTTAATTCTGGACAATAGGTACGAATAAAGTTTCCTTTTGGATCAAAACGCTCGCTTTGCCGAATAGGATTAAAAATACGAAAGTATGGTACAGCATCGGTACCTGTTGAAGCGCTCCATTGCCACCCGCCATTATTGGCTGCCAAATCTCCATCGATTAATTGACGCATAAAATAATCCTCGCCTATCCGCCAATCAAAAAATAAATTTTTAGTAAAAAACATTGCAACAACCATTCTCAAACGATTGTGCATCCAACCTATCTGATTAAGTTGCCGCATTCCTGCATCGACTATTGGGTAACCCGTTTTACCTTGTTGCCATGCCAATAATTTTTTTTTATTAAAACGCCACTTTAGCTTATCAGTATTTAAACGATACGGTTTATTCATTGAAAGACGTGGTATTGCAACTAATAAATGCTTATAAAACTCTCGCCAAATTAATTCATTCATCCATTTAATAGCACCTTTGTGCCCATGTTCTAATCCATAATCATTTGCAATTAGTGCTGCTAGAAAACATTGGCGCGGAGAAATCATTCCAGCACTCAAGTAAGGCGATAGCTGACTAGTCCCTGCTAATGCGGGAAAGTCACAATATTTATGATAATTAAATAAACCATTTTCAATAAATTGTTTCAGCCTCCTTTTTGCTTCTTTTTCACCAGAAGGCCATCTAACGTTTGCGGTAAATCCTGTAATTTTTTTTGGAATTTTAGCTGATTCTATAGATGTTATTTTCTGTTTTTTTGGAATTGGACTAAGTTTTATACCTTTTTTATTACTCATTAGTTCTCGAATCCAAGCGCGCTTGAAGGGTGTAAATACGCTAAAGTAACTTCCTGATTTTGTTAGTACTGTCCCAGGTCTTAGAATAAGTTGGTCGTCATAATTCTGACAAGAAATACCTTGTTTTTCTAAGTAATGACACACGAGATGATCTCGTTGGCTTTCATTAAATTCATATTGTCTATTATAAAACAATCTATCTAATTTGCTTTTTTTCATACAGTGCCCAATTAATTTGGGAATAGCACTGGTATGTTTCACAGTTTTAATTAGCAACGGAATACCACGTTCGTTCAAACTTTTTCTTAATTCACTCAACCCACCTAAACTAAACTCTTTACGGCAAGCAGCAACATGATGCTTTTTCCATAAACTAGGGTCGATAATATAAATACCAATTATTCCGTCATTACATGCTATAGATGCATGATAAAGAGCAGTGTTATCTCGAACCCTCAAATCTTCTCGAAACCAAACTAACCCTTTCATTAAAACCATACTCCTCAACTATTGAAAAATTATATCTATTAATCAAATACACACTTCAAAAGTATACTTCCATGTCAACTAATATATATAAAATTAATTATTTTGTATGAATAGTTTTTATAAAATAACAATAATTTTTTTGTATTTAACAAGTGTATGTTTTTAGAATTATTAAGTTTGTCTTCATTCCAATACAACAACTCGAATTTCAGAAATTTCGAGAATTAATGTTTTCTAGAATGATATCAAGCTATGATTTTTTAACTATAGCATTTTTCAGATAAATTAATGCGTTATACACATAGCTACTGAGAAAAAAGCTATTATTCATTATTAAACAGTATTTACCTAATCAGACTTAATTTCAATCAAATTGCAATCGATATGAATTCTTTTTAATAAATTGGCTATATAATACAGAGTAAGCTACACTATTTTTGATAAATACTTTACATTTATCGAGATTATGGTGCTATGAATAATTATAAATTAATTATCTTGGATTTTGATGGTACACTTTGCGCTACTCATGAAGCTATTCTTTTTTGTATAAGAAGAACCTATGAAAGCTTGGGTAGAAAAATCCCGCGACACAATTTCACTGATGAAACGATTCGCGCTGGTCTTGGTATGGAAAACAGTCTTAGAACACTTAGTCCGGAACTTTCTAACACTGAAATTCAGAAACTATTAGCTACTTACGAAACTATTTATTTGCAAGAAGGGGAACAAAAAAGTACACCTTTTCCCAAAGCCCATATAGTATTAGCTAAACTTCATTCGCTAGGATTAATACTTACCGTCGTAAGTAACAAAGCAATTGCTGCTGTCAAAGTGGCTTTAGAAAACTTTAAACTTAATCAATATGTTTCAATAGTAGTGGGTGACACTAAAACATTACGCAAAAAACCAGATCCCATGGCCTATAACGAATTTATTAAACCAAAATTCCCATCGATTTCACCTCATGAAATAATAATGGTAGGAGATACTCCCGCTGATCTACTGTTTGCGCAAAACATTGGAGCAGATGCTTGTTGGGCAGAATACGGTTACGGCAATAAAAAAGCTTGTCTCGCACTCAAACCAAAATATATTATTAAACAGTTAGAGGATATTCTGAGTGTTTTAGCTTAACTTTAGAATAGATTCTTTGAATTTTTTTAAAGCCGCTAACTCTTTTTCTAAGTTTTCTATTCTAGCTTCGTTAATAGAAAAATGATCCCGTATAGTCTCCACCAAAATCATTGTTTTAATATCTGGTTCTAGATTAACGTAACTACCAACGTTCCTATTAGAAAAATTGCTTACGCGCAGAGTTTCAGGAATCAAATAAACTTCAAAACTTCTTTGTAATTTGTGCAATGTGCCAATTGTTAAACTGGAACCATCCACAGCAATAAATCCTTTTGGTT
>JAVHYG010000035.1:0-11280 GCA_031119195.1 Rickettsiella sp.
AACATAATCTCATTCTAATTTATGTTTATTAATTGTGCAATAAGCTCCAAATGTTTACTAACAGAACCTTTATTTTCTTCCATAAATTTTTTAGCTTCTAAACCAATTTCCTGACGTCTTTGCAAATCAGAAAATAAAGTAACTACTTGCTCTGCTAATTCTTGTGCATTATTTACTTGAATTTCTACCCCCCGTTTTTTTAATTGATCAGTAATAAGTGCAAAATTAAATGTATGAGGGCCCGTTAGGATAGGTAGCCCTACTGCTGCTGGCTCAAGGGGATTCTGTCCTCCTCTTTCCACTAAACTACCTCCTACAAACGCGAGATCCGCAGCCGCGTAAAAAGTAAGCAATTCTCCCATCGAATCGCCGATGAAAATATCAGCATTAGAACCGTATTTATTTTCACTACATTTTACAGTCTTATACCCCTGACTTTGATAAAGACTTTCTAAATGAGGAACCCTATCGATATGCCTGGGCACAGAAACTAATATAACATCCATTAATTTTTTTCGTATCAACGTAAAGGCATTGAGTATCTGTTCTTCTTCGCCTTCATGTGTACTGGCTGCTATCCAAATAAAACGATCTTTGCCCCATTGTTCACGTAATTGTTCGGCTTGCGCAGCCAAATTATGGGGAACTTCTAAATCAACTTTAATACTCCCAGTTATTTGCATACGTGCACAAGGAAAACCCAATTCGATAAATCGATCCGCATCTGCTTGTGCTTGTGCAATAATAAGGTTAATACCACCCAGCATTTCTTGTGTAACTGTTCGAATACACCGATAACCACGCGCTGATTGAGCCGATAAGCGTGCATTGGCAACAACAACAGGGACCTTGTTTTTTCGACATTTAGCCAAAATATTAGGCCATAATTCGGTTTCCATTAAAATAAGCATACGAGGTCTAAGAGTATTAAAAAATTTTTTTAATACTAAAGGAAGATCATAAGGCGCATAAAGCTGAGTCACACTATTTCCTAAGCCCACACGAATACGATCAGCACCACTCGCTGTTTCACTGGTTACTATAATGGGAATAGTAGGATACTGTTGTTGAAGACCTTTGATCAGAGAAATAGCCGCAATAGATTCACCAACAGACACTGCATGCACCCAAATCCCTTGTTTAGGAGCTTGACGCATACCTATGCCTAAACGCTCATGCCAAAATTTGAGTGCTCTTGGATTTTTACGGTTTTTTATCCACAAGCGGAATAAGATAAAAGGGAGTAATAAGTAAAATATTATTGTATATAAGTACCGCATGCTTAATAAAATTATACTTAGAGTATACGTAGCTTCAGTTTATCGTCTCTTCGACTTTATGGCAACATTATATCCTGTTAATCTTAGGCAAAATTTATAATTAGGTTCTCAACATGAATATATGGGGCAAACTTATCGGGGGCTTTTTTGGTTTCCTGCTTGCCGGTCCACTAGGACTTATACTAGGTGTGTTTATTGGTCATCTTTTTGATCGAGGCCTTTCTAGAAACCAGGGTTGGACTTTCTCATCGGTAAATCCCACTTTAGCGCAGCAAGCCTTTTTTAATAGCACATTTTTGGTTATGGGACATATCGCTAAATTAGACGGTCGTGTGTCTGCAGCTGAAATTGAAGCAGCGCGCACTATTATGAATCGTTTAGGTCTAACCGAAGAAATGCGGCAAAAAGCAATCAACTTATTTAATCAAGGTAAACTAGCCGATTTTGATTTAGAAAAAACTCTAAAACATCTTGTAGATGCATGTCATCGAAATAAGGTTTTACTGAAACTTTTTGTAGAAATTCAAATGCAAACTGCTTTTGCTGAACAACCTATTAGCCAAAAAAAGCAAAAAGTATTACAAAAAATTTATCAGGAATTAGGTTTTGCGCCACTTAATTTCAGCTTTTTTGAACATATCTTCAATTTTGAACAAGCATTTCGACAACAATCCAGTCAACAACAGCAAGGACATTATCAATCCTCTCGTTCACGACACCAGCTGAATCTCCAAGATGCTTATGCTATCTTAGGTGTATCTGAAAATGCGACTCCTGCAGAAATTAAAAAAGCATACCGTAAACTCATGAGTCAACATCATCCGGATAAGTTATTGGCAAAAGGTCTACCTGAAGAGATGATCAAAATTGCGACTGAAAAAACCCAAAATATAAAGGCCGCCTATGACAGAATTTGTGCAGCTAAAGGGATATAATGAACATATTCTTCGCATTTGAATTTTGGGCACAGTGCACCAACTTCTCAATCCTCGTGTATGTTGTATACATTCCCGTTGCTTCATTTTCGCGGCGCCTTGCCAAAAATCCACTTGCTGTGAATATATAATGCCTAATGTTGTGATTTCTGCTTCTATTTTATCGGCTGATATGGGCTGCTTAGCAAAAGAAGCAGAAGCTGTGTTAAACGCAGGTGCAGATTGGTTGCACATCGACGTGATGGATAATCACTATGTCCCCAACCTTACTTTTGGACCATTGGTTTGTGAAGCTTTACGCAGACATTTACCTAATGCATTTTTAGATGTACATTTAATGGTAGAACCGGTTGATGCGCTAATCAACACTTTTGCTAAAGCAGGGGCTAATCAGATTAGCTTTCACCCAGAAGCCAGTGACCATATCCAAGAAAACTTACAACAAATTCGTGAATTGGGTTGTAAAGCCGGCTTAGCCATAAATCCAGCAACTTCCCTAGAATATTTAAGTTCAGTTTGGGATCACTTAGATTTTATATTAATCATGTCTGTAAATCCGGGATTTGCCGCCCAAAAATTTATTCCAGAAGCATTAAATAAAATATCTACAGCTAATAAACTTATTCAAGAAAAAAAACTTAATATACGCTTAGGGGTCGATGGAGGCATAAACAACGATAATATTGCACAAGTAGCTAAAACAGGAGCTAATACATTTATAGCTGGCTCCGCTATTTTTAAAACAAAAGACTATTCAGAAACTTTAACCAAACTTCGCGCTACTTTAAACGCTAAGGGAGAATAACATGCGTTTTTATTTATTTGTTTCCTTTTTATCAACTTTTTTATTGGGCGCATGTAGTTCAACTGCTGCTTATCAACAACAAATGCAGCAATGGCACGGAAAAAATATTCAAGTGTTGCAACGTAGCTGGGGGCAACCTAATTCTGCTATCAAGCTTGCCAATGGACATAGACTTTATCAATACACTCGAAAAAATTTTTATACCATTCCAGAACCCAGACGCCAATCAATTAATAACACTGTTTTCGCAAGTTATGATGAACCTTGGCTTAGCAATCAAACGATGGTACGTTACTGTCGTACGACATTTGAAACCAATAGCAAAGGCGATATTGTTCATACCAGCTTTAAAGGTAATAATTGTCTTGCCTTTCGCTTTACTCGGTAATTATTAGGTATAAGCTCTTAAATATCACAAGGCTTAAATAGCTAATATACAACTAAAAAAAATTAATCCATCTTTAAAACTTTAAGAAATGGAGTTTAGAAAAAAATAAATGCGTATTAAACAAAGCTATTTAAGTTTTACTTTACAGTGGATTATTTATTTTTATCTAATTATTCTTTTTTGTTCTCCTACTTTAGCTAGCACTGTAACGTTAAACCATTTGTCTATGGCCAATGAACTAGGTTGGGTTCCTAATGATATCGGTATTTGCAAAGGTTACTACCAAAACCCTTTACAAGCTTATACCCACATCCCTTTGGTTAATTTAAAACAAGCCTACACGCATATTAATGCTGCACAATCGCACTTTTCGTTTGAAGGCACTTCTACTTTAAGTGGAAACGTCGTTATCACACAACCCGGCCGGATCTTGTATGCTGATCAAGTCTATTTCTATAGAGATCCGAAAACAGGGAAAATTACTAACATGGATCTAAATGGCGAAATTAGAATCCACGAACCTAATTTGTTAATCAAGGCTAAAAAAGCCCACTTAAATATAGATACACAGACTGGTTATCTCACAAACATTATTTATCGTATTTTATTAAGGAATTCGACTATCTTAATGGGTACTAATGAAAAAATGCCTATCAATGCCTGGGGAACAGCAAGCAAAGCAGAACAAAATTATCCTGGTCTTATTACTTTACATGATACAAATTATACAACCTGCACTCCGATTAATCCGATTTGGCAACTTTTTGCAAAAAAAATGATTTTAAATCGTGATACTGGACGAGGGAAAGCATATGACACTTGGCTAACTTATAGGGGTGTACCCATTTTATATAGCCCTTATATTGGATTTCCCATCGATAATCGTCGTCAATCTGGTTTTTTGTTTCCTAATATAAACTCTACATCTCAATCTGGATTTGGAATCGGTTTTCCATATTATTGGAACATCGCAACTAACTATGACTTTTTATTCACTCCCACCGTATTAAGTAAAAGAGGTTTACAATTAACGGGACAACTGCGCTATCTCACCCACAGCAGTCAGGGAAAAATGATTGCTAACTATCTTCCTTATGATCGTGCTGCAGCACAATTAGCAGAGCAAATTCCTTTTCTTTATCCGAACACTAACCCACTCATTTCCCCACACACAAACAGAAAGTCTTTCACTTGGCAAGAACAACGCCAATGGTCACCCCGTTGGTCAAGCTTAGTAGACTTCAATTGGGTGGGTGACGATTATTATTACGAAGATTTTAATACACCCTCAACTATAGCTATCAACCAACTCGCTCAGCATGCAGAAATAAATTATAACGGCGATATTTGGGACTTTAGGACGCGGATAATGCGCTACCAAACCTTACATCCATTAAATCAATCACCGGTCAATAATCCTTATAACAGCTTACCCGAAATTGACTTAAATAGTAGTACACAAACTTTTCATGGATTTAACTATCAATTAACCAATCAGCTTAATTATTTTCAACGTTTAAATAATCCGGGCGAATTAGTCAGTCCGCCACAAGCATTACGTCTAAATATTCAACCTTCAATAAGCTACCCAATATTAAAAAAGGGAGCATATATAACCCCTCGTTTACAACTTAGTCTGACGCATTACAACATTAGTAATCAAGTACCAGGCTTCCAAAGTGAGATTCAAAGAACTACCCCAATATTTAATATTGATAGTGGGTTGTATTTTGATCGTCAATTTAATTGGGGAAATCATCCGTATCAACAAACTTTAGAACCGCGACTTTTTTATCTTTATGTCCCATACCGCGATCAAAATAATATTCCTATTTTTGATAGTGCACTCATTCCATTTAGCTATGATAGTCTGTTTATGACAAACCGATTTAGTGGATATGATCGAATTGGCGACGCTAATCAAATCAGCTTTGCCCTAACTACTCGTTTACTTGATCAAACAACTGGAGCAGAAAAATTAAGAGCGAGCATTGGCGACATTTATTATTTTGAAAATAGGCGCGTAACACTATGTAGCTCTCTTGAAAAAAGACTGAGCACAGTTGGAACACTTTGTGCCGATCCCTTTGCTGTCGTAGGTGCAACCTCACCAACTGAAAAATTTTCACCCATTGCCGGCCAGCTTAATTACAATCTCAGTCCAAGATGGAGCACAACCGCCGATATAGCCTGGGATCCCTCAAGTCACGATATTATTAATGCTGCCGCCAATGTGCAGTACCATCCACATCCAAATCAGCTGTTTAATATTAACTATGGACGTATTCGTTACGGCGATGCCTTAGTAACATCTCCACCTACCCCTCCCAATAGTCATCAAAATGACTTTAACCGTCTAGGTTTTTCCTTCGCAACTCCACTTAAAAACCAATGGAGCACTGTTGGTGGCTGGAATTACAATTTTAGCCACGATTATTCACAAAGCTACTTTTATGGCCTGCAATACGATAGTTGTTGTTGGGCATTTCGTGTGGTAGCAGGACGCACTTTTTATGCTTTAAACCAAAACAGCAATCCTATTTTTAGCAACATGATCTACTTTCAATTACAATTCAAAGGCTTGAGTACAATAGGTATCAGTGATATAACCAGCTTCTTGACAACTAATATCCCAGGCTATGCCGATAATTTTCAGTCAGGAGCCAACCCTTTATAGTAACGAGTTATGAATTTTGTTAAAAAAGTTTTTTTCCTCTTTATTTTATTCAACAGCTTATTGATCACAGTCAATTCTAAAGCTGTTGAATTAGATCGCATCATCGCAGTGGTGAATACACATGTTATTACCGAACAACAATTATTTGAACAAATAGAGTTTACACGTCAACAATTGCAAGCAGAAAATAAACCTATCCCTTCAGCAGCTGATTTACGCAGAGACGTACTAACGCATATGATTGATACTGAATTACAACGACAACTTGCCGAAAGTGCAGGTATAAAGATCGATGAAGCAGGATTAGATAAAACGATTGCAGAAATTGCCAAAAGGAATGGTCTCACCGTCGAACAATTACGTACGCGATTAGAACAAGAAAATTTACCTTATGCGAAATATCGTCAGAAAATCCGTGAACAACTTCTCATTAGTCGTTTGCAACAAGAGGAAATTAGCCAAAAAATTGTCGTTAGTCCACAAGAAATAACCGACATGCTTACCCATATGCCAAAATCCTCGTTAAGTAAAGCTATCTATCATATTGAAGACCTTGTAGTACCGCTTCCGAATAACGTTTCACCACAAATACTTGCTAATACCAAACAAACTGCCTTATCGCTATTACAACAGGCAAAAAGCGGAAATTCTTTCCAACAATTAGTTGAACAATCTAAAAATGCATCACTTGGCTTGTCTGGTGGCGACCTTGGTTGGCGTCCACTTAGCGAACTACCGGATGTCTTTCAATCCTCTATACAAACACTAAAGCCGGGGGAAATAGCGGGCCCAATTCAAGCACAAAATGGCTTTCATCTGCTTCGTTTAATAGAAGTACGTGGTAATACGACAACACCGTCTTATGTTACATCTACTCACGTACGCCATATTCTAATTAAAACCTCGCCTCTTGTTGACAACAAACAAGCTGAAGAACGGCTTAGAGAAATCCGTGCAGAAATCCTGCGGGGAGGAAATTTTAGTGAACTTGCTAAAAAATATTCACAAGATCCTGGATCAGCGTTTAAAGGTGGTGATCTTGGATGGACCTTACCCGGTACCTTTGACCCAACATTTGAAGCACAGGAAAATAAGTTAGCGATAAACCAAATTAGCTTACCATTTCAGTCTCAATTTGGCTGGCATATTGTTCAAGTCCTAGGACGAGAACAAAAACCGCAAACCACAAAATTACTTTCGCGTGAACAAGCGTCACAATTAGTTTTTCAAAAGAAATTTCAACAAGCTTTACTAAATTGGCTGCGCCAATTGCGCCGACGATCGTATGTAAAAATTAACCCCTAAATAAATGATAAATGGTAAATTTAAACAAATTTTTTTCACATTTTTTTTAATCAGTAATATTTCACAATCCCATATAATAACTTGGAATGACTTGTTGTGCTGGAATAAGCGAATCTAAAGAAGCAAGCACTCCTTTAAATTTCTCCTGTTGATCACCATCGAATGTCGGTGTCTCATTGAAAATCGTCTTAGCTTCGTTGGGCCATCTCAGTATTTTTACAGTCCTAAGATCATTTTCATGATTATTATTTTTCATATATTTTTCAATTAAATTCAAGGTATCAAGCTGAGACTTTGAAAAAAAACTAAAAAGTGATTTATAGGCTTCTGAAAGTTTTTTGTAAGCTAGATGAGTTTTTTCTTGTCTAAATAAAGGTTTGAAGTTATCTGAGATATCTGTTTTTTTAATAAGCAATTTGTTTATTGCAATAAATTTTTTTAATAATGCAACTTTTTCTAAAGCAGTAATATCTTCAGGATTAAACAAAATTCCTTTATTAGTAGTCCATTCTCGTATAACCTTTATTCCTTCAGGGCATTTACTTCCCCTAAAAAAAATATTTCTACCACTTGTATTCCACTCATTACTGTTAACAATTTCTCTTGTCTTTATTAATAAATCATGAATATTTTTAAACAATATTTCCTCTTCTAATGACTGCACTGTCATATCAACGATTGGTCTACGTTTCAACACACTTGAATCTTTCAATTCAACAATAGTTGCCTGTATTCCAGTACTTATCACAGCAACTTGCTTAGTTAATTTTGTATAGTTTACATTTTTACAATAAAAAGTTGGAAAATCTCTGGCAATAACTTTTTGATCTTTTTTATCATAATCAGGACTAAGGTTTTCGTAAAAAGCATTCAATTTTAAGAACAAATCATTGTAAAAAAAGGAAGTAAATATATCTCTAGTAGTTGTTAGTTTAAGTTTTTTTTCTAAAAACTTATGAGCAATCAATAACTTCTCAAAAGGTAATAACTTTTGATTATTAAATATTTTTCTTAATTGACGTATTCCATGCGGGGGGCCAAAGGAATTTTTAGTTTTATTTTTCCAAGCTTTATTTTTAACACAGACTTGTATATCCAATACAAGTACATTAATCGCTTCAACAAAACTTTCTCTAGATTCATAATTCTCAAGTAAATTATTAATTTTATTAATATCTAGTTTTTCAAAAAATATAGCTTCTTCTGGGTTAATGTGCTGAAAAGGTTTTAATGCGGCAGCAACATCTAGAAAGAATTTTTTCTTTTTAATTTGGTCAATATCACTGTTTACAGTGATAGAAATTAATTTTTTATCTAAATATGAATATACGGCTTTACTTAAACGCAAAATTTCTCGGGGAAACTCTTCAGCAAGAACAACCAATCCTCGGTTATCATCTAATGAATTTAGTAATTGCCTTAACCAAGGATCGTGCAATTCACCTTCATTTAATTTTTTTAATGATTTAAAAAAAAAATTAATTGAATACGAAACATTGATATGTTTTTCAATAGATTGCAGCTTTTTCTCAAGCTCAAATGTTGAATCAATTATCGTATTGTTGATGTTTGTTGATAAAAATAAAGCACTAAAAGTATTTGCTAACAAATCTAAAAGGTGTTTTTCGAGAATATGCCCTTGTACTCCTGACCATTCACGAAGAGAAAGGATTGCCTTCTGACAGGCGCGCAAATGATCAATTGTAGAAATATTCGCAGCACTTTTTTTCTTTAAAATTTCTGTCACTTCTGTTTGATCAGCTTCTGTTAAACAAGCAGAATAATCTAATTCAAAAAAATTCAGCACCGCTAAATTTACAAGTTGATCCTTTGACCCGGCATAAAAAGAAAAATTCTCATGACTCAAATAACGTTTAGCTAAACTAGCGATCAATTGTAAACTAGACTCTAAAGATTGTACTTCATATGGCATAGTATTATTCTTTTTTTATTAATTACTCCTATTATTAGCCATCAATCCTTAAATAAAACTTAACGAAGCAAGGAAAATTAGGTTTTTCCCATTAATCTAGGAAATTTTCATTAAATTATCAATACAAAGCTGATTTTTTGCCTGTAAAAATTGGAAAATCCAGTGAATTAATGTCAAATTAAACTTGTTTATATCCCTGATCTCGGACTGGACCGTACACGAAAAATTAAATTTTGGTAGCACGCGACGGCACATTTTGAGGAACGGAGTTGACTCAAGTGTAAATGAGTACCGCAGAAAAGTTAGCTACAAAGGACAACTTTTCTCGTAAATATAGTTGGAATTCAGCTGATCATTCAAATAAAATTTAGCAGCTCCCTATCTGGTTACTTTTAGATGCACATCAATTGCATTCCTAGCATTCCTATATGTAGTCAATAGACTTTAATATTCTTAACGTTAATAACAATATATTGAAAAAAATATGAAGCGAACGAAAAAAAGTTAAAATTCATCTAAATTTACATGGATAAAATATTAATATGCCTAATCCCAATGGACAAAACTCAGTAGAGACGCTGAAAAGACCCACAAGCACAGAAATTACTAATAATAAAAGACAAAAAAACGAATTAACTGTACCTCAGAATTCAAACGATCCACTATCAAGCGCATCTACTTACAGTTCATCTGTCTCGGCGGTAAAAAACACACTGCATGGAATATTAGATCAAGTCAAACTATCGATTTTAGTTTTAAAAGAAGCGATTGATAAAAATTACAATTTTCAATTGAGCACTGAAATGGATGCGGCTGATAAATTTGATGATATTGTGCTAGAACGTCAAATTTCCTCTACCCAAGTCGAAAGTAGCTGTTTTCAAATAAAACATCATTTGAAGAATAAAAAGATCGCTTTAGCCGAATTATTTACTCCATTAGAAAATATAGACACTACCTATAGTCTGCAAAAGTATTTTTTTTATTATCTAAAAATGAAAGAAAATGAATACTTTAAGAATAAAGTCATTCGACTATTTATTATGACAACTAGTAGTTTGGATGAAGATCACCTTCGAAAACATTTAATTCGTCTTAAGCAAACGATCAATCCGGATTTTCTTGCCTCAGTAAATATTGAAAACAAGATAAAATCCTATCAATTCGAATTAGAAGATTTTGATAAAAATAAATTAGGTCAATTGCTGAAATCAGGTTCTGAATTTTATCAATTAGCAAGGTATTTAGCTGCTGAAGTAAATTCTCAACTGAAAATCAATAAAAATATCAAAAATTATTTATTTAGAAAATACAATAAGGCGCTATATACTGAAAATATTATAGATTCTAAGACAAATGAATTGCATACCTCTTTTTTTAATAATAACCTTTCTCCAAATATTGAAGAATTCAAAAAATTATTTATTGAATATACTAATGTTGATATAAATACGATAAAAAAAAATAAATTTATTTTGCCCTCAGTAACGAATGAATCAAAGAATCAATTTCCAAATCAGCCTAATGAGAACGATATCAACGATTTTCTAACTAAATTGATTTTTTGCTCTGACTTACCCTCTGAAGATTCCTTGGATTTACCGCTACAAACTTATTTAGGAGAATACTTTAGTTTTATTGATAGTGAATTTATAGCTGATCATATCCAATCAAAAATGTTGAATTGGTTAAAAACGAAGGGGCCAAAAGGGCAAGAAGGACATTATTTAACTCGGGTAACAGGTCAGGATTTTTTGTATGAAATCCAGCAACACATTGATAAATTGGTGTTAATAGGGCCAACCTTAGAGTATAAGGAAAAACTCAATTCTGGAGAGATCGATTTTATTGGTTTTCTTAAAAATGAAAAACCTTATATAGATTTTCTAAACGATAAAAGCAAAAAAGTTTTACACATTATCGCCCAAAAAGAAACATTTTTTTCAGCAATTAAAGT
>JAVHYG010000035.1:11290-13593 GCA_031119195.1 Rickettsiella sp.
ATTAAAGTTTATAAAAACTTAGAGAAACATTTCTCAAATGACAGAAAAGAGGATAACTATCTTTTTTTACGTTTTTCAACAGCAAAACGTATGCAAGAAAAGTTAATCAACAGTTTCTCATCAGACAGAAGCTTTCAGCTCTTGGTTATCGAGTGTAAAAAAGAAGTAGCGTTTTCCGAACTATCAATTTTACTAAATTTACTGGCTGAAGTTTTAAAAAGACCTAACAAACAGTTAATCTTAATATCACGGGGTGAATTTGAAAAAAAGACTATAGAGACGGCCTTGAAGTCATCAGTCAATGAATATAAAGATATTATTAATTTTTTTGAATTGACTTTTAAGAGTAAAGAAAAACTATTACACAAATCAGTTAACTTTCAGGGAAATCAGTTTTTTTTAAAAGAATTAATTATAAATTCTTTTTTTAATAGAAATTTTCCTTTTGAGTATTTTTCAAAAGAAAATCGTTTATCAGCTATCAAGATTGGTTCTAAAATTACTTTACCCAAAAATTATAAAGAAAAAACTTATATTTATAGAAAAATAATTCAATCTAATCAATTTGACTTAAAAATTTTAAAAGATACAAATACAGATAAATTTTTTATTACTGGAATTAATAAAAAAAAATTAGCCCATTTTGTTAGAAATACAAAATTAATCGCTAGTGTTGCAGATAGTTTACAAGATAGAAACTTGGATTTTAAATTTATTTATGATGATGAAAACAAAGCGTATGCTAAAGAAAAATTTGAAAAAATATATAAACAATTAAATAAAATTGAAAACTCTATACATTGGCTTGAATACCAAGCTACCACAAAAAAACTTATTTGGAAAAGTTCTCAAGGAAACCTGGTAAATTTAAAAAGATATGGACGAGAAAATACTATCCTTAGTGAAAAAGAATGCTTTACTTCAATAGAACAAAAATTAGTTATTTTATCGGCTTCCACAGGTATGGGTAAATCATTCTTCTTAGCGTCAATCGCGTCTCAAATTAAGACGAAAAATCCAGCACTGTGGGTTTCGGTAATTAACCTTAAAGCTCACATTAAAGCTATCGAATCGCTTGATTTTTCTAAAGAAAATCATGTTGAAGAAAACGTAAAAAATTTTTTAAAACAAATTTTACATATAAAAACTGTATTTGAAAATTATCATTTTGAATATAACTTTGAAAATGCTGGTTTAGTTTTGTTATTTGAACACTATGAATCTCTGACTCAAATTCAAATTGAAAAATTTTTTAAGTTAATCGACAGATTAACAGTACTTAATTTAAAGCAGATTTGGATCACCGCTAAACCTGAATTTTTATCTTCTCTAGAAGAAAGATTTTCTTCACTGTCTCTACAATTATCACCATTAACGGGAAATGAACAAAAAAAGCTTATAAATGATATATGGATCAACAATCGTGCGTTACATGAAAACGATAAAGTTAAATTCGATAGCTTGGCTGCTAATTTTTTAGCACGTGTTAAAAA
Source organism: Rickettsiella sp. (assembly GCA_031119195.1). GTDB lineage: Bacteria > Pseudomonadota > Gammaproteobacteria > Diplorickettsiales > Diplorickettsiaceae > JAVHYG01. Next base: position 12,784 of record JAVHYG010000035.1, read on the forward strand.
TTCAATTGTTGAGCCTAAACATGAACACTCACTCACTAAACCCATAACGCTGAGTTTATTAGCTTCAATAATGAAAAATAGCTTTGAAAACTTGGATAAATTAGATACATCAATAAGTAAAATAAATGAATACTCAATTTTTCAAATCTATCGGAAATTTATCATTGAAAATTTTCGTAAGGCTCTAGTAGGTCTTTCTAACAATAAATCTATTTTAGATGATCTTGAAAATCATGCTAAAAACTATTTAGCACAAGCAGCTCGAGAGTTTCTTTTTCCACACATACTTAGAGAAAATCGAAAAATACCGGAAGTAGTCAAATTATTAACCTTTATCGATGTAAACGAAAATAAAATAGATTTTTCTCATCAAACGTTTGCCGAATATTTTTATGTACAATGGCTTTTATTCAACAAAAATGCTCCAAACGATGAAATTAAGGAAGTTTTAGAAAAAAAACGTTCATTTTCTAGTTTTTTTTACCAATTCTTTAATGAGCAATTCTCAGAAGGAAATCCAGTAAGTTTTTTTGCTGTAACTAAAAACAAAGAGGAACTTAACCTAGAGCTTAATAAAATTAATAAAATTTTCTTTGATGTAGCGGATAGTTCTGGGCGTACGGCACTCCACTTGGTTGCTGCTAATGGGGATGTGGATAAATTTCATATTTTTTATCAATGGGGAATGGATTTCAATAAGCGAGATATACAACTAAATTTAACACCTATAGAACACGCCGCTTTAGAAAAGCAATGGAAGTTCCTAAATACGGTCATCTTAGATATTAAAGATCGCATAGAGTATAAGGC
>JAVHYG010000170.1 GCA_031119195.1 Rickettsiella sp.
ATATCAATAATTCTACTTTCTAAATATTTTACATGCGATTTTGTTAAATTTTCATCTTTGCTAGAAAATAGAATTACTTCACTCCAAAAATCTTTTTTGGTATCGTGATTTTTTAATCTATCCCATACATTTTCTGCTTCTCCTATATAGACTTTATTCTGATTGTTTTCATCTTCTCCAATTAAAAAATAAACCCCAGGTCTATTTATCTCTTTTTGAAAATATTTGTTTAAGTCTGAAATTTTATTTCTTGGACAGGCTAGAGCTTGGATTGTATGATTGACCACTTCGCCAAGTTTAATTCCAGACACATTTCCCTCTTTTAGATATATTCTTACGGATTTTCCTAATATCATTGAATTGTATTTTTCAGTATTATCTTTTATATTAAATCTATTATTTGATATACATATCTCCCATAAACCGCTTCACAAAAATAGTTGGCAAATAAATAATGTTGCCCAAGAAATGTATTGCAATGAGGGCAGATATTTGCATTATAAGCATCTTCTCTCGTGTATGAATGTCTTTTTTTTATAATCACATTATGTTTTTTGGCAGTCTTTTTTTCTTCTTCTGAAAAAGCTTCTGGTCCACAGCAACCATTTCTTTCTTTATCGCCTTTAATTACCGCAATATTCATGTCTTTGCTACATTTCCAACAAGGTGCTGTTATGATATACATTTGAATTGGTTCGTTCATATTTAGTTTGTTTTGCTTGATGGATTAAACAGCTTGTATCTGCTTTTTGAATTCTATATGATTAAATTTTTTGTTGCCGATTTCATCCCAATAAATCAAATGTATAGAATCATTACTATCAAAATCTTCAAAATCATTTACTGCTAATTGCGCATATTGTATTGCTTTTTTGAATTCTGCTTCATGCTTTCTTCTAAAAATAAAAAGCTTAGTTGCTTTTGAAGCAAGGAACAGTTTGTCGAAATCTTCTTTGAAACCTCCAAAATGAATTTTGCTAAATTCAGATTCTACAACAAGATGGATTTTTTTCAGTCTGTTGAATTCTGCTTCACCAACCATTTCATAAAGAACGAGATCATATAGCCATTCTCCTTCGTCTGCTATATCTAAAGAATGTGAAGAAACCCAGCAGTCAAATTCGTCTTTTCCGAATTGAGCAATAGTGCTTTTTATTATTCCAGTAGCTAGATAAATCCAATATTCTCCACTGTTGTATTTTTCTAAAAGTTTGTGGTTATTTTTATTAAGAAGCTGAAGAATTTTTTCAATCATACTAATCTCTTTATAAGTACTTTGTATTATTTTAATTGTTGGAAGTCAAATGTATTAAAATATTATACATAAGGTAATTTCTTACTAAAGCATTTGATAAAGAGTAATTTTTATCGATGAAATGTTTTGTCAACTAATGAAAAAGAAAAACCGCTTTAAAGCGGTTTTGTAATTGATAAGGAAAGTTATTGGCACTAATTTTTATTGCATTTCTATTACTTTCCATTGTCCGTTTGGTTCTTTTTTCAATAGACATTTGTTAATTTATTCCCACTTATAATTATTTGACCAATCATAAAATTGTTGAATTTTCGATGCTTGATCTTGATGGAACTTCAGTACATCTTTATCCTGTGATGGTAAAAAGACAATGTATGCAAAAGGCTCGATTAGTTTTTGCTTTTTCATCTCTATAAAATAGGGCACTAGGAATTCCCAATAATATCCCTTTTTTTTCTTTTTTAACTCGTCTAAAGATGCGCATAGCGTTTCAAACTTGTCTATAAATTTTTGGCATTGGGTTTTGTCTTTATTTTTGCTGTCGTAATCTAATGCGGCGGCCATCGACAATATTAAATCTGTTGAAGAAAAATCATTGTCTGCTTTTTCTTTTTCTTCTATAGTGTTAGGATTAATTATCAACGAAATTGAGTTGTCTTCTTTTTCGGTGACACCTTGCATCATAAGGGCGACAATCATTTCGTAATTTGCTTTGGCTCTGGACGATTTATTTTCTAAAGCTAAAAATCGGCTAAAGGCTAAAACTGAAGGAATGCGGTTGTCATTTTTATTTATGATTCCTAATGCATTAAACGAACTAGAATGTTTCGGGTTCGATTTTGTAGCGTTTTGAAAAGAAATATGTGCTTTTTCAACTTCTTGAGCATTTATCAAAGTGATACCCTTGTTAAAGTGAAGCTGGTAATAGTTGGGGTATTTAGCCAAGCCTTCGTCATATATTTTTAAAGAATTTTCAATCTGACCAAGATGGTCAAAAGTATTGGCATAAGAGACATAAACGTTTTTTAGATCTTCTTTTGGATGAGTATTAATGGCAAGTTTGCAAGTCTCAACAGCTTCCGAGTATTGTTTTGTTGTGTTTAGAGTTAATGCTTTTTCAGATAGAGCCAAAAGATTGTTTTTGTCTAACCTTAGTGCTTCTTCATACAATAAAAGCGCTTCTTTGTATTTTCCTTCATCGTGCAAAGAAACTCCTTCGAAAACTTTTCTTTCGGCTTCTTCTTTGTTTTGAGAATAGGAAAGGACAGGCAGCAAAATCAAAAGTTTTACTATATTTTTCATTTTATTGGTTTTGGGTAAAGATTACTCTTTCAAGG
>JAVHYG010000171.1 GCA_031119195.1 Rickettsiella sp.
TATTTATACCAACCCTAATCGTGCGTGTAACATTTTAATATTGTAGTTTAATAAGGAAATTAATATGTTTTCGTTTTCCAGCTTAGCATTCTTAGCGCCGCGAGATTCGCAAAAAATAAAATTAAAAGAATTGCTTTATAAAGAAAATTATTGTCTCTGTATTGCTGATCCACATGAAGTTAAAGTACTTTTTTCCCAGCTTGATCCAGCGTGGATTAAAACTTTTCTTTTACAGAAAAATCCTTTAGGTTTTTCTATTATTTCTATGCATATATTGATCTTCATAAAAAATAAATCTTTAAATTCAAAAGAATGTAAGCAATTATTAAGTTTATTGAATTTATTGTTATATCAGCTTGAGCCCAGTAGTATTAATCAAGTACAGTATGAAAGTGGGGAGCTTACTGACTATAAATGTATTATTAATTATTTATCGTATGAATTATTACAGCTTCAATTACAACCAATGTATTCGCAATCGACGGCACAATTAGTCAGAAAACAAATGATGGAGCAATGTCAAATGTTTTTAGCTTCGGCTTCAAAAACAGTTTGTGTTGAAGTTTATGATGAAAGAACGCCATTATTGCCAGAAAAGAGGAACCGTTAGATGCGAGAAAATTTTGTTATTGGTAATTGGAAGATGAATGGAAACCTAGGAGTGGTTAAAGAATTATTAACGACGCTAAAGTCTAACACGCTATTTCATGCTAATGTAAAATTAATTATTTGCCCCCCTTATGTATATTTAGATCAGACGCAAGCACTATTACGGCAAAGTCAAATAGCTTGGTGTGCGCAGAATATGGCGGCCGAAAAAAAAGGTGCCTATACCGGCGAAATATCAGGAACTATGTTATGCGACTTTGGCTGTCACTATGTATTAATTGGTCATTCTGAACGTCGTAATTTATATGGGGAAACCGATAAACAAATTGCCAAAAAATTTAAGTTAGCTATCGAATTGGGAATTACTCCTATCCTTTGTATCGGGGAGACGTTAGCACAACGGCAAGCAGAACAAACGCAATTTGTGTTGACTGAGCAGATAAAAACTATTATGAGTCTAGACGAGGATATATCTAAGCCTTGGATATTAGCTTATGAGCCAGTGTGGGCTATTGGGACAGGTGTATCGGCAAGCCCAGTGCAAGCACAAGACGTACATCAATTTTTGCGGAAATACATTGCTTGTAAGTACCCTGATCTTGCGCAAAAATTACCTATCCTGTATGGTGGCAGCGTTAAACCCGACAATGCAAAGGCGCTATTTCAGATGCCTGATATTGACGGGGGGTTGATTGGTGGAGCATCATTGCATGCTCGAGAATTTTTGAAAATTTATGAGGATTGTTGTGTGCGAGCGGACTGATTCTTAGCGCATATCGCCCTGTTTACTATCTATCTAACATTATGTTACAGCAACTGTTACTATTATTTCATGTACTGATTTCCGTTGGTCTAGTTACTTTGGTTTTATTGCAACAAGGTAAAGGGGCTGAAATGGGTGCTAGTTTTGGCAGCGGTGCTTCTCAAACCGTATTCGGTAGCCAAGGTTCCAGTTCTTTTTTATTTAAATTAACCGGATTGTTTGCATTATTGTTTTTTGTCACGAGTCTTTCTTTGGGTTATATGGCTGGACATCGTGTTAAGCAGGATCCAATTCAAAAGTTAGCAGGCTTAGCTCAACAGCTACCCCTACATACTAAAAAAGATATTCCTAATCTAAAAAATCCTGTAAAAATTGTTCCTACACAAACTACTGATACTAAGGGAGCAGATTGAATTATAGATTGGTTCTAAAATTTAATTGTAGAATATATGCCGAAGTGGTGAAATTGGTAGACACGCCATCTTGAGGGGGTGGTAGCGCAAGCTGTGCCGGTTCGAGTCCGGCCTTCGGCACCAATAATCATATATCAACTGTACTTACGAGAAAAATTGAATTTTGGCTGTAGCACGCGACGTCGACTTTTCGAGGAACGGAGTTTACTCAAGTGTGGATGAGTACCTCAGAAAAGTTGGCAACAAAGTGATACAACAAAAGACACGGCTTTTCGCGTAAGTCCAGATCAATTGTACCAGATCAATTGTAATAGCGTAACGCGGTTAGTATTGTGACAATTTTTTTAATTACAGTAAGTTTTGTCAGGTGGCAAAAGTGCAAAACGTACCTTTATAGGTGTTTGCCGAGTATAATTTCGATACCAATTAAACGATTTTAAAGGCAAATTAATTAAGTTTGGAAATTGTTCACGTACAAATTTTGGAAAGTGTGACCCTTTAAAAAAGTGTTGTACAGTGTGTCCACTTTCAATGATGAATAATGCACCTTTACAGCGCATCATTTTTTGATTGATCCATGGCGAATTCTTATTATTCCATTCCATCCAAATCAGAGGTTTATCTCTTGAATAGTAGCCAATATAACCCGCTGTGTAACGATCACCTGCGACGTAAATGAGTTTTGTTCCATAATGTGAATGCCATAGTTGCGTAGAAAATTTGGCTATTTCTGGTCCTGGATAAGTGCCTGTATCATTTTTTTCTGAGACGATAATAT
>JAVHYG010000036.1:0-362 GCA_031119195.1 Rickettsiella sp.
GGTGAGTTGACTGTGCGCCCTCAGCATTTTTGTAAGCATTTCAACATAATTAATAAGCAAAAGTATAACGTAAATCGATGCAAACAATTAGTCGATTTACCTTTGTTACAAAACCTGATAAGTTACAGACCATTTAAGATGATTAAAGACCTTTATGACACAGCGCTGTATTATTATGGGTATTGCTGGGCCGTCGGCGTCAGGCAAAAGTTTATTGGCTAATACAATTGTAAAAGAATTAGGGTCCGCACAAGTCGCTGTCATCTCTGAAGATTCCTATTATAAGGATAATAGTGCTCTCCCAATTGCAGAACGTGCTCAAGTTAATTATGACCATCCATATGCCTTTGATCATACGTTGT
>JAVHYG010000036.1:372-13413 GCA_031119195.1 Rickettsiella sp.
CAAATGGGCAAGTCCGTAGAAATCCCTATTTACAACCATACACTTCATATTCGTGAACAACAAACACGCTGCGTAGGACCTCATTCTATCATTGTTTTAGAGGGTATCTTACTTTTTGTTGAAATTGCTTTAAGAAAACTCATGAATATCAGCATTTATATGGATACCCCTCTTGATATTTGTTTAATACGGCGTATTAAACGTGATGTAATTGAGCGAGGTAGAGAAATGGAAGCCGTATTAACCCAATACCAAGAAACCGTTCGGCCGATGTATTCACAATTCATAGAGCCTTCCAAACATTATGCTGATATCATTGTGACTCGCGGTGGCGAAAATAGAATCGCCATTGAGCTGATCACAGCAAAAATACGAGAGTTATTAACTGATTTTAGTAAAAAAAACCAAGGGGAAAGACATGGGTCTACTGGATAATAAACGTGCCTTAATCGTTGGATTAGCCAGCGATCGTTCGATTGCCTACGGAATCGCTGAAGCCATGCATCGCGAAGGCTGCACTTTAGCTTTCGCTTATCAGGGTGAAAAACTTAAAGAACGTGTTACTAAAATGGCTAAAAACGACTTTAACTCTGATCTCGTGTTCTCGTGTGACGTCAGTAGTGACGCACAAATTGAAAATCTTTTTAAGGAATTAAACAAACATTGGGATAGTTTAGATATTTTAGTCCACTCCGTAGCTTATGCTCCTAAAGATCAATTAGAGAATGATTACTTAGAATCTGTTAACCGAGAAGGGTTTAAAATTGCTCATGATATTAGTAGTTATAGTTTAGCAGGTCTTGCTAAAGCCGCTTTTCCACTTATGGAAAATAGACCTGAAGGCGGCGCTATCCTTACCCTTAGTTATTTAGGTGCAGAAAAAGCATTACAAAACTACAATGTAATGGGATTAGCCAAAGCAAGCTTAGAAGCGAATGTTCGCTATCTCGCAAATAGTTTAGGTCCGAAAAAAATCCGTGTTAACGCGATTTCTGCTGGCCCTATTCGTACTTTAGCTGCTTCTGGAATCGCAGGTTTCAGAAAAATACTTGCTTATAATGAAGCCGTTACTCCCTTGCGCCAAAATACGACGACAGAACAAGTCGGCAATACCGCTGCTTTTCTTTGTTCTAATTTAGCCTCGGGCATCACTGGCGAAATTATTCATGTCGATGGTGGTTTCCATGCGATCGTTAGCATGACTGAAAATACATCTACGTAGCGTTTTTTATTACTTATATCTTTTAGGTATATCAACGTGTTTCGTCCTATCGCTTTATATATTGGTTTACGTTACACCCGCGCCAAGAGGCGTAATCACTTTATTTCATTTATCTCGCTCACATCGATGATTGGAATCGCATTAGGTGTCATGGTGTTAATCACAGTTTTATCAGTAATGAATGGTTTTGACGAAGAAATTCGTAGTCGTATTTTTAGCATGGCTACGCAAGTAGCAATAAGTTCTAACAACGGTCAAACGCTTTCTAACACAAAATCATTAACACAAACCGTATTAAAACAACCCCACGTCATCGCGGTTGCACCTTTTGTCATGGGACAGGGTATGTTGATAAATCTAGGACAACCCCATCCTATTTTGTTGAGTGGCGTTAATCCCGAGCAAGAAAAAAAGGTTTCTGAAATACCTAGTAAAATTGTCGAAGGACATTTCATTTTGACGCCTGGACAATACGATATTGTACTAGGTGAACAATTAGCAACGGAGTTAGGCATCAATATAGGTGATAAAGTCAATATTATCACACCCCGTGTGGCGCTAACGCCAGCGGGTATCATGCCACGATTTAAGACATTTAGCGTGTCAGGTATTTTCCGCGTAGGACGTAGTTTCGGCTTTGAAAGTAATATGGCCTACATTGCCATACAAGATGCGCAAACGCTTTTTGAATTAGGCACTGGCATTACTGGGTTACGTCTGAAATTAGATGATCTGTATGCAGCTCCAAAAGTTTCGCTGGCACTTTCTAAACAAATCCCCTCTAGCTATCAAATTACCGATTGGACCAGTACCTATGGAAGTTTGATGTATGCTATTTCTTTAGAAAAAAAAATGATGTTTTTTATTCTTCTCTTACTGATCGCTATTTCAGCTTTTAATTTAGTTTCCTCTTTAATGATGGTCGTGACGGATAAACAATCCGATATCGCTATTTTACGCACATTAGGCGCAACTCCACGAACAATTTTAGGTATCTTTATGGTACAGGGGTGTATCATTGGTCTTGTAGGCACATTAATTGGATTAATTGCTGGACTGCTACTCGCATTCTATGCCGGTGATATTGTTAGTTTTTTAGAACATTCTGTCTTTCATACTGAAATTCTTGCTTCTAATGTCTATTTCTTTGTCGATAAATTACCATCAAAAATAGAAGGACCAGATATTTTATATATTTGTATTGCTGCTTTAGGAATGAGTTTACTAGCGACCATTTATCCAGCATTAAAAGCAGCTAGAACAGCGCCGGCAGAGGCTTTACGTTATGAATAATGAAAAATCTGTTCTTTCCTGTAAAAATTTGAGCAAAACTTTTCATGATGGTTCACTTTACGTCGAAGTACTAAAACCTATTAATTTTTCAATACAATCTCGCGAAAGAATTGCTATTGTGGGCCCATCCGGCGCCGGAAAAAGTACATTACTCCATTTACTAGGGGGCCTGGATCAACCCAGCACTGGTCAAGTTTTCTTAGCAAAACAAAATTTAGCGACACTTAGTGAAATTAAGCGCAGTCATTTAAGGAATCGTTATCTTGGATTTATCTATCAATTTCACCATCTATTACCTGAATTCACTGTATTAGAAAATACTTGTATTCCATTATTATTAGCAAACATTAATCCTAAGATAGCCGAAAAAAAAGCATTATCGCTACTCAAGAAAGTAGGACTGATTCCACGACAACATCATAAATTAGGCGAGCTTTCTGGCGGGGAACGTCAACGTACTGCAATTGTAAGAGCCTTAGTCAACGATCCACTCTGTATATTGGCCGATGAACCCACGGGTAACTTAGATAGTCATACCGCTGAACAGGTTTATCAAACTTTGCTAGAATTAAATGACGAATTTAATACGAGCCTTATTATTGTAACGCACGATCGAAGACTTGCTAGTCGTATGGATCGTGTATTACAAATGGAAGATGGAAAGTTAGTTACCATTACAGACTAAAAACTTGAGAATTTAATCAACAAATTTTGTAAATACAATCTCCTCACTTGGCCGCCCTATTAGCAATTATTTTAAAATAATTATTTTTAAATAACGCCGTATTTTTGTAAAATGGTTTTAAACTCGTGCCTCAAGATAGGCTTAATAAAAATAGCATCGATTTCCCTGGAAAAATATTTTTTATTTAAAGTAGATTCAATCCAACTAGTAATAATTACAATAGGTGTTTTTTTATTAGCGCTACGTTCATCGTAACGAATCAAATCGATAAATGCTTCTCCTCGATGGTCGGGTAAACGCGCTTCCAAAAAAATCATTTCATACGGTTTAACCATCTTTTGTAAAGCCTCATTGGATGTCCCGGCCAATTCTACGAAACAACCAAATTTTTTTAGTATTGTTTCATTAACTTTTTGGCAAATCTTATTATCATCAATTGATAAAATCATAGGCGCCAAAGTTAGAGGATTTGTTTCCAAGGCTGAACATGGAATAGATGGAATTAACGTATCAAAATTAACTTCCGAATCTCTTGTAATTGATAATTTTAGTGGTGACATTATTATTTTCCTTTGTATAATTGTTTTTATAAGACTCAAAGCTAAAAAACTTATTCAAAATGATATTCCGTTTTTAAATTAGTCAACTTTTAAGTTATCCAATGGATATAAACACAAATAACCATAATGAATGCCTTTGAATATAGCCTGAGCCATTGAACGGCAACCAAGCTTACCTAGAATATTATTACGCCAAGTTCTTACTGTAGAAACCTTTACATTCATTAATTTAGCTGAATCTTGAACAGTTTTTCCTTTTGCAGCTAATAATAAACAGGATGTTTCTCTTGGACTTAGCTTCTGAGGAAGAAAGTGTTCCTCCATAAAATTGTTTAAAAATGATTCGACTATTTCAACTTGTACTTCAGTTGGGCTTTTATTACCCAATTTTTCTAATAATTCGAGGATTGTTCTGTTATTTTTTCTAAGTTCTTGTCTCATATGGGAGTTATCCTAATAAAATTCACAGTTTTAACCATGAAATTCTGTCCGCTGACTCAGTTGATTTAAATTCAAGGGTTATAGATACTTTTTTAAACAAAACATTACGAAGCAATATCCTTTTTTACAAAATGGATATAAACTATCCACTCTTAGGAGGATATTAGCTATAATAGGGTTTATACTCGACTATGTACCTAGGCTATTAGATGGGATTAGTTAATGCAGTTTTTGCGAATGGATCTAGACTAAATTCTAAATACAATTTTGCAAAAGTTTACGTTATTTATTTTCTTCTAAACTATTTCTTTATTGACTTAAGTTCTCAAAGGATATTTATCTAATAATAGAAATACAAAAAATTTAATATTAACTAGATGTTACTTACTTAACGTTCTGGAACATCTCCAATAAATTTAAGCCAAACATGCAAGCTAACATAATCGTTCGAGTTATAAACTTTAATTCTTCTTTTAATCTCCTGTCTTTAAACAGAGATTACAGTTTATCTAAACAGATATTTTATGTCAAATTTGGTAATTATTATTAATGGAAAAAAAAATTAACAAACTCATTAAAGAAAAAAATAAAACTAACATCCCTCTAACAATACAAGAACGCGCTCGTAGACTTAGGTTCTTACGTAAGATGGCACGCTTGTCAATGAAAGAATTTGCAGAACATTGCAATCTTGGGTTAACCACTATCAATTATTGGGAACAAGGCTATAGCAGCATTACTGAACGTGGGGCAAAAAAAGTAAGTGAAGCAATGCGTGGAGAGGGTATTGAATGCTCTTCCATATGGCTGCTATCTGGATTAGGCGCCCCTCCTAAAATTACTGATCCAAGTAAGCTTTCAAAAATTAATTATTATGCCTTTGATCCCTCTGCACAAACAATTCAGGAAGAAAACTCCAGTTATTTAAATGAAAAATTTAAAAAGGAACTTGAGTTATTTCAAACAATCCATCCTGAAAATTTGGTGTATTGTATTAACGATGACGGTATGGTGCCACTTTATTGTAAAGGAGATATGGTCGCCGGAAAAAAACTGACTGGAGAGGATATGCAACTGGCTAATAGTATAGATTGCATTGTTGAAATCGAAAAAAATAAATTTGTTAGACGTGTTAGAATAGGCCACTCTACCAATGGCTTCGATCTTTATGTTATTAATTCGGAAGCTTCTTTAGAGTTTCCGCCTTTACGCAATGTAAAAATAAATAGTTTAGCGCCGATTATGCGAATTTGGAAACCTCTTAAATTCTAATTTGATTTGTTTTTTTTGTCCTTATCTACAATAAGATAAAATAATTCATTCGGTTTTATCATATTTAAATCATTACGCGCATGCGCCTCTAAGGCAGCTTTGCCTATTTTAAGGTCCTTGGTTTCTGCAACAAGTGTTTCATTTTGCTGACTCAACTTTAAATTTTCTTGGTTTTGCTTCACTATCGCTTGTTTTAGACGCTGGACTCGCCAAAGCCCATCAGATTGAAACCATAATTTATATTGAAGAATTAAAAAAAGAAGTGCTAAAACAAAAATAAAAGGTTTCATGAATTAACTGATTAAAAACCGAGAAAAGACTTGGCGACCATTATAAATAACTTTCTTACTTAAGGTGAGATCATTCTCGATACGTAACAAACGATTGTATTTAGCAATGCGATCACTACGACAAGCTGAACCTGTTTTAATTTGGCCAACCGCTGTACCAACCGCCAAATCAGCAATTGTCGTATCCTCTGTTTCTCCGGAACGATGCGAAATGATAGCCGCATAATCATTTTCTTTTGCAATAGAAATGGCTTGTAACGTTTCAGTTAAGGTACCGATTTGGTTAAATTTAATTAGAATAGCATTAGCTAAGTGATAGTGAATACCTTTTCTAAATAGCACAGGGTTAGTAACAAATAAATCATCGCCTACCAATTGAACTCGCTGACCAAGTCGTTTGGTTAGATGTTTCCATCCTGATATATCAGCTTCAGCCATTCCATCTTCTATACTAATAATAGGATAATACTTCACTAAGTTTTCTAAATAAGAAATCCATTCTTCACTTGTTAATTTTTGATCTTCTAAACAATATTTTCCATCTTCAAAGAATTCTGTACTCGCTACATCAAGACCTATGTAAATATCTTTACCCGCTTCATACCCTGCATTTTTAATCGCAATTAGCATACAATCAATTGCTTCATTATGGGATCGTAAATTTGGAGCGAACCCTCCTTCATCTCCAACATTGGTGTTAAAGCCTTTTTGTTTAAGGTAAACCTTTAATGCATGAAATATTTCGACACCTGCACGCAATGCCTCACTAAAAGAAGAAGCACCAATGGGTAAAACCATAAACTCTTGAATAGCCAAATTATTATCCGCATGTACTCCTCCATTAATAATATTCATCATGGGAACCGGCATGATAAATTTTTCATTTGTTTTATAACCTACCAAACGCACAAAATATTCATACAAATCTTCCTGACGATGTAAGGCTGCCACCTTAGCAATGGCTAAAGAAACAGACAAAATTGCATTAGCCCCTAAATGCTTCTTATTGGGTGAGCCATCCAATTTAATCATTTCTTCATCCAAACTCGCTTGCTCAATTTCTTTTCCAACTAAATTTTTTCTAATTGTTGTATTTACATGTTCAACTGCTTTTAGTACCCCCTTGCCAGCATAGCGTTTTGGATCGGCATCTCTTAACTCCAAAGCTTCGGCCGAACCAGTTGAAGCACCTGAAGGAACACAAGCACTTGCATTAATACCTGAATTCAAACTTATCTCAGTTTGCAGTGTAGGATTACCACGGGAATCTAAAATTTCATAAGCCACGATAGATTTAATTTTTGACATAATTAATAACCTATAAAACTGAATTCTTTAATGTAGTTTCTATCAGTACCACTTTCTTAGCAACCTCATCCAAACTTTTTAAGGTTCTCAACAGTTCAGCCATTCTATCTAAAGGCCAAGAATTAGGTCCATCACTTAAGGCTTTTTCGGGATCAGGATGGGTTTCCATAAAAAGGCCAGAAATTCCCACAGCTACAGCAGCCCGTGCTAGAACTGGTACAAACTCTCGTTGCCCTCCGGATCGACCCCCTTCTTTCCCAGGCAACTGAACAGAATGAGTCGCATCAAAAACAACCGGACAGTTTGTTTCACGCATTACCGCAAGTGAACGCATATCTGAAATAAGATTATTATACCCAAAAGAAACGCCTCGCTCGCAGACCATCACTATACTTTTGCTAACTTCACGCGTTTTCTCTACGACATTTTTCATTTCCCATGGAGAAAGAAACTGTCCTTTTTTGATATTAACCGGCAACCCTTGACTAACCACATTTTTAATAAAATTGGTCTGTCGACACAAGAATGCAGGGGTCTGTAGAACATCAACAACCTTAGCAACATCACCTAAAGGCGTATCTTCATGGACATCAGTAAGAATAGGTACTCCTACCTTTTCTTTCACTTTTTCTAAAATAGATAACCCTTTCTTTAAACCTAACCCCCGAAAGCTCTGACTAGAAGAACGATTGGCTTTATCAAAAGAAGATTTATAAATAAAAGGAATACCCAATTGCTGGGTTATTTCCTTGAGTTGGCTTGCTGTATCGATTGCTAATTGTTCACTCTCAATAACACAGGGTCCAGCTATCAAAAATAAAGGCTTATCTAAACCTATTTCAAAATTAAGCAGTTTCATAATGAATCGCCATAAATCGTAAATGACAAGGGTGTGCGCACTAGTCTACCCTCACTTTTGTTTAAGTCCTATACCGCTCAGGAACAGAAGTATTATGCAGAGATAAAATAAACATATTTATCGGAGCTTTGCGATCTACGATTATCCCCGCTTGTAAGTGAAGCTGAGCTTTTTAAATACACTGCGAGTGGTATTCCAATACATCATAAATACAAGCAAAGCAAACAATCGCGATTCTCCCCTTAAAAAATCTCTATTTCAAAAAAAACTTGAAATTACTTATTAGCAATTTCAAGTGCTCATGCTTATTATCTCGTCTTATCTTTACAGTTAATACAGCGTTACATCAGCAATTTCTGTTATTACAAGTTTTAAAATAGATACAAGATTTGTATGACGATGTTTTTATATTACTTCCTAAAACATTAATTCTATTCACAAAAATATTTAATAACAAAAATATTTTTAAAAAAATTAATATAATGTTAATATAAATAAAATTAAAAATGGCTCTAAAATAAATGAAGACTTTAAATTATAAATTACGATTACATTCAAACTTAAAAAACGAAGAAGAAATTTCATCTATTTCAACACTATTAAAAAATAAAAAAATAGTTTCTTCAACAAAAAAAATTAAAAAAATTAAATCAGAGCTAAGAAGAAAAATATCTCGTAAAAGAATACAACGCTTCGATAAAAAGCTTGAAAATAGAAATGTATTTTTTTACAAAAAACCTTCGTCAGCAGAAATCCAATTAAAAAATAATTTCTCTATACTTTTACGTTTTTATATAAACACCGATAAAACTGAACGGCTTTATGAAAACCACATCGAAAATGTATTTAATGAACGTGTCAATCGTGCTTACCGTTTTTTTTACAATAGATTATCTGGAAAAATTCAAACCTATCAACTCCTCGTCACAGATCAAGGAAATAATTTTGAAATTTCCTCCAATAAATTCACAAAGATAGCAGTACTATTTACTTATTTATTCTATTTTATCCCTGTCCCAATTTTAAATGAAAGCTCAGGTGGCGCAACTCGTTACGGTTTAAAACTAGCTAGTGAAAAAAGAAAAATTAAAAAAACTAAAAATAAACTAGATCGTTGTATAACTGATCCAAATTTCATCAAATTATTGAGTATTTTATTAACAATAATTCATCAATCCGATTTTACACACCAGGAAAATATCGAGTTATTTCTAGAAAATATATTCCAGAATTTTTGGATTTTATTTAAAAAACAAGCGAAAGCATATCCTAACAAAGAAAATTTAATTAACTTTTGGTCCGAATTTCTCGTCACGTATTTTAACGATTTAAAATGTCCATTACAAAAAGAAAATTTCTATGAAAACGTAAAAAAAATGATTAAAGAAAGCCAAGCAATAATACACCAAAAAAGTTCTTTTAATCTATTAGATAAATGCGCATTGACTATTGATATGGCACATTCGAACCTACCTATTAATTCTTTTTCAAAAGATCTCGACATGGTACAGCAAGGATTTCTTATTCTATATTTTATACAATTAATACAAACATATAGTCAAACCTTGGCGCAACAAAAAACGATTAATTCTAATTGTTCTGAGCCATTGAATGAAAAAAAAATGATGCAGAACCCCTTACATTTATTAGGACATTCGGCTGGATTTTGGTCAACTAAGCTGCCAACCTTTCAAACAAATTACGCTCCTCTATATACTACTACTTCTTCGACGATAATGATTCCATGTCAATAGACAAAAACGTGCTAAGGTCTTGTTCTAAAATTTCACAACGTATATGTAATAAAATAACAAGCAACTAATAAGCTATAAAAACAATTATCATGGCAAGTAACGGATATAGCATTGGGGGTGAAATCAACGAAGGACCTAATAAACGAAGGCTTGTACCTTGATGTAAAGTATTCCACCAATAAACAGAATAATGAATAACAGGTAAATTTACTGAACCCAACATTAACAAAACTGCACTTGCCCGCGCAGCTATTGTAGGTTCAGGAATCGCAGATCGTAAAGCAATAACACCTAAATATAAAAATAGTAAAATCAATTCTGAAGTTAAACGTGCATCCCAAACCCACCAAGTTCCCCACATAGGTTCTGCCCAAATACAGCCGGTCAGTAAAGCTAAAAAAGTAAACCAAGCACCAAGAAACAAACTACCTGAAACAAACATATTAAACAATTTAATACGAAAAATTAAGCCTATCCCAGCAGCCATAGCAGCTATTAAATAAACCAGTAATGATAAAAAAGCGCTAGGCACATGTACGTAAATAATCCGAAAAGCATTCCCTTGTTGATAATCTGCTGGGGCTAATTGAAGCCCTCCAATACAACCATATATACTTAAAATGATTACAAAAATAGCTAAGATAGGAATAAGCCGTTCAGCCAACTGGTCAAAATATTTGATTGAAATAAAACGAAAAAATTTCATATTTTTTTTCCTTGTTTTAAGCGTATTGAACGCGATAAATGTTATGGAATACTGATTCCCAAGCGTAGTACAGCACTTATCACAAAAGGACAAAAAGTAGTACTCAGTATCATTAAAACAGCCAGCCATGCCAAACATGCATTAGGCGCCAATCCAATACTTGCCAATGAAGTGGCGCTGCTAGCAAAAATAAGCACTGGAATATAAAAAGGTAATACTAATAAAACAATTAATACGCTACTATTGCGCAATCCCAAAGTTAATACACGTGCTATACCCCCTAAAAAAACAAGAGTTGGAATTCCTAACCATAAGCTCACCACTAAGGTTTTTAACGCCGACCAAGCGATACCAAACACCAAACTCAAAATCGGTGCCATTATTGTTAAAGGTATAGCGATCATTAAACTAAAAACAATTAATTTAATAAGTACTGTTAGCAACAAATTATTGGGATCTAAAATAAGCTGTTCTAACTCTCCTTCTTGCCAATCCTCTTTAAACAATTGTTCTAATGTTAATATCGACGAAAATAAAACAATAACCCAAAAAACACCCGCCGCCATTTTTCTTATGAAGTTCAGATCAACGTTGATACTTAGCGGAAATAAAACGATTGCCATTGTTAAAAAAAATAATGGGTAAAGCATATCTTGATAATGACGACAAAGACTTACACTCTCACATCGCAAATTAACAAAAATATTTAAAAAAACATGTCGATTAAGCACTACGTTCACCTAAACAAAGCCTTTTTAAGACTTTTTCAGATAAAGAAAGGGATTGATGACTCGTAAAAATTACGACTCCACCACTTTGTAAGTGTTGTTCTATTAATAATGAAAAAAAATTAGTCCCTTTACTATCTAAGGAGGTAAAAGGTTCATCCAAAATCCAACAATTAGCTTCTACCAATAATAATTTTGCCAATGCCAAACGTCGTTGTTGACCCGCAGAAAGCGAATTTGTCAACGACGTTTTATAAGCACTTAAGTCTAATTTTTCTAACACACGATCAATTTTTTTTTTAGCGATGTGTTTTAGTTGCATGAAAGACTGATTGCTATCAATCCCTAATCCTCGCCTCACTAAAAATAAGTAAAGGTTTTCATACGGGGTAAGTATGCCCTTCATCCCTAATTTATGACTTACATATATTAATTTTTTTTTAAAAAGTGAAGAATTATAAATTGAAACATCATTCCATAAAATATTACCGGCTAAAGGCAAAAGAAGGCCTGTTAAAATTTGTAATAAGCTCGTTTTACCAGCACCATTAGGCCCAATAATATGTAATGCTTCGCCAGAATAAATCTGAAAAGCCAATCCATGAAAAAGTAATGTTTTATTACGCTCATAACTGAGTCCATTCACTGTTAATGTCATAATTTACTTTTCTAGGTTTTCTTATCCCTTATATGTATCAATCAAAAAAGACGATGGCTTCTCAATGTCGAATAGAATAACATGACAAACAAGTTGTTTCATTAGATAATCTCCTCATTATTTCATTATTAACGTTAGGATCTTTTATATGTCGTTCCTCATCCAATATACCGAGTTTTTACTAAAACTTGGCACCCTAGTCATCGCCATTTTAATTTTAGCAGCTGGTCTCTTCGCCATTGCTCGGAAAACAAAAAAACATGGCAAACTTAAACTTTCTGTTAAAAAGCTCAATAAAAAATATCAAGAGCTTGCTGAAACACTTAATGCTGAAATATTAACGAAGTCAGAACTTAAAAAATGGGTAAAAGAAAAAAAAATTAAAGCTAAAAAGGGAAATAAGCAGCACAAAAAGCGTATTTTTGTTTTAAATTTCCAAGGAGATATTAAAGGCTCTGCTGTAAATGGATTAAGGGAGGAAATCACGGCGATCCTTCAGGTAGCGACGCCGCAGGATGAAGTAGTTCTAAAATTAGAAAGTGGTGGCGGAATGGTTTCACCTTATGGTTTAGCGGCATCACAATTGAAACGGCTGAAAGACAAAGGCATCCTTTTAACCGTTTCTATTGATAAGATAGCAGCGAGTGGCGGCTATTTAATGGCCTGTGTTGCTGATAAAATTTTAGCTGCTCCTTTTGCCATTATTGGTTCTATTGGTGTAGTTGCGCAATTACCTAACTTCCATCGCTTTCTAAAGAAAAAAGATATCGACTTTGAACTATTAACCGCTGGGGAATATAAACGTACCTTAACTATGTTTGGTGAGAATACCCAAAAAGCACGCGAAAAAACCCAAGATGACCTCGAAGAAATTCATCGTTTATTTAAAGAGTTTATTAAATCAAATAGAAAAGAAATAAACATTGCTGAAGTGGCTACGGGTGCCCATTGGCTTGGAAAAGATGCACTTTCATTAAAGTTGGTTGATGAACTCAAAACCAGTGATGACTACTTAACTGATCAAGCAAACAACACGAGAACAAATATTTATGAATTACAATATCTTGCAAAAAAAACAATGTCAGAAAAATTAAGTGAAAAACTAACACAGATAGCTTGTAGTGGTTTAGATTTGCTTAAATGACTTTAATTAAAGCATCTATCAAAACATTTTTTTCGAAATTATTCTTTTTTTTTCGAAACAACTATAGAGAATGGGGCGCTCTTATTTCTGGCGGTCTCCTGGCACTTGCATTTGCACCTAT
>JAVHYG010000037.1 GCA_031119195.1 Rickettsiella sp.
GCTTTGGGCCACGTCGTTTAATAACAGCGGCAACACTTACTTGTGCATTCGGCGCTTTAATTTTTGGTACAACAAATAGGGTTGCTGTTGCTTCTGCTGGCCGTTTCCTAATGGGAATGGGTTCCGCTTTTTCATTCATAGGTACTTTAGTGCTTGTTTCCCGATGGTTCCCTGCTCGTTATTTTGCTTTTTTAACTGGTTTAGTGGAGTTAATGAGTTGTGTCGGTGCTATTGTTGGAGAAACACCTTTAACCATCGCTGTAGGTCATTGGGGGTGGAGACACACCATCATTACATTGTCAATTGTAGGGATGGCATTGGGACTACTCATTTGGCTTATTGTTCGGGATAGTCCAGAAGTTGTCTCCAAAGGGCACAAGTTTCAATCAACTTCTAAAAAAACTATATTACAAAGCCTAAAACAAGTCGGTCGCAATAATCAAACTTGGTTTATTGCACTTTATTCTTTTATGGTATGGGCACCTATTACTGCTTTTGCTGCCCTTTGGGGAGTTCCATTTCTTGTTGCAGCTTACGGGATCAGCACAAAAGCAGCCTCAACCGCTTGCACAATGATTTGGCTTGCCATCGGAATTGGTTGTCCAATATTAGGCTGGTGGTCCGATAAAGTAGGTCTACGCGGTATGCCTTTAAAATTTGCGGCATCCTTAGGTATATTTGGTTTAATACCCGTTATTTATATTCCACATCTTCCTTTATTTTGGCTTTATTTTTGTTTGTTTCTCTTTGGCCTGGCTGCTTCCGGACAATCCCTCGCCTTTGGTGTTGTCAAAGACAATAACCATGCTAATGTAGCTGGCACAGCAATTGGTATAAACAATATGGCAACGGTAGCTGGTGGCGCACTATTTCAACCAATAATTGGATTATTTCTACACATTTATTGGAATGGCACTATGCATAATGGTGCCCCTTTTTATAATGCGGCTAATTATCGAAAAGCATTTATATTATTACCCCTTTGCTATGTCTTTGCTTTTTTAATTGGAAAATTTTTAATACGGGAAACCCATTGTCAACCGCAAAGTAATCATGTCTCGTAGTAAAAGTTCTAATCGTTGGCTTAAACAACATTTCAACGATCCTTATGTAAAACGTGCACAACAAGAAGGCTTGCGTTCACGATCTGCTTATAAACTACTAGAGATTCAAGAAAAAAATAAGATCATTAAAACAGGTATGATTGTGGTTGACCTTGGGGCTGCGCCAGGAGGGTGGTCTCAATTAGCAGCAAAATTTGTAGGCGAGCGGGGCAAAGTCTATGCATTAGATATATTACCCATGTTACCTTTAATAAATGTAGATTTTATACAAGGCGATTTTCGTGAAGAGGCTGTGCTACATCAATTGCTAAAACACCTACAATCACAAGCTATCGATCTCGTTATTTCTGATATGGCACCCAATTTAAGTGGCATGCGAACTATTGATCAACCGAGAGTGATGTATCTTGCAGAACTAGCCATTGATTTTGCTCAGCAAGTATTAAAGCCAAAAGGAGGATTCCTCATCAAAACTTTCCAAGGAGAAGGCTTCGAAACCTACCTGAAATTATTACGACAACTATTTGCAACCGTCTCCATTTGCAAACCATCTGCTTCACGAAGTGGCTCAGCAGAGGTTTATTTAATAGCTTTAGGTTATCATTGTAAGCATAATAGACTAAACTTAAGTAACTTTTCCCAGAACATACCCTTTTGAGCTAATTAAAGCTTCAAAAAAGGTATAAAAAATCGAAACAACCTAAATTTAGTATATAATGCCCTCTTTGTTTAAAATTCCGAGGTAGTGTAGCTTGAACGACATGCTAAAAAATCTATTTCTTTGGTTGATCATTGCTGTCATCCTTATCTCCGTATTTAACAACTTAGAACCTCGTCATAACAGCGGAGAGCGTCTAACCTATTCTGAGTTTCTACACAACGTTCAGCAAGGGAATGTACAAACCGTCACTATCCAAAGCAATCAGGTTATTAAAGGGCAGTTGCAAAGCGATAAATCCTTCACAAGCTATATGCCTATTCCTGATCAATATTTGCTGCCCGAACTCATCAAAAAAGGAGTGAATGTAAAAGGGGAACCTCCGCAACAAGAAAGTTTTTTGATGCGCATTTTCATTAATTGGTTCCCAATGCTGTTGTTAATCGGGGTCTGGATATTTTTTATGCGTCAAATGGGTGGAGCAGGCGGAAAAGGCGCTTTATCTTTCGGTCGGAGTCGTGCTCGCTTATTAGGTGAAGACCAAGTTAAAGTCACTTTTGCGGACGTAGCAGGCGCTGAGGAAGCAAAAGAAGAAGTCCGTGAATTAGTAGAATTTTTAAAAGACCCTGCCAAATTTCAAAAGTTAGGTGGGAAAATACCACGTGGCGTCCTACTTATGGGGCCACCAGGTACTGGTAAGACGTTGCTAGCTCGTGCTGTAGCTGGAGAAGCAAAAGTACCTTTTTTTACCATATCAGGTTCAGATTTTGTTGAAATGTTTGTCGGTGTAGGTGCATCCCGTGTCCGAGACATGTTCGAGCAAGCTAAAAAACAAGCACCCTGTATCATATTCATCGATGAAATCGATGCCGTAGGTCGTCATCGCGGTGCCGGGCTTGGCGGCGGACATGATGAGCGTGAGCAAACTCTTAACCAACTACTTGTTGAAATGGATGGATTTGAAGGAAATGAGGGCGTTATCGTCGTGGCAGCAACTAATCGTCCGGATGTCCTCGATCCTGCCCTACTAAGGCCAGGTCGTTTTGATCGACAAGTAATCGTTGGCCTTCCTGACATTCGTGGGCGAGAGCAAATTCTTAAAGTTCATCTTAAAAAAATACCTTTTGGAGAAAATGTAAATCCTGGAATTATCGCTAGAGGGACTCCAGGATTTTCAGGTGCCGATTTAGCAAATCTCGTTAATGAAGCGGCTTTATTTGCGGCCCGTGAAAACAAAGCCTCTGTTGATATGAGTGACTTAGAGAAAGCTAAAGATAAAGTCATGATGGGAGCAGAGAGACGTTCAATGGTTATGAATGAAAAAGAAAAAAAGCTTACGGCTTACCATGAAGCAGGTCATGCTGTTGTCGGACGCTTAGTACCCGAACATGATCCTGTTTATAAAGTTACTATCATCCCTCGCGGCAAAGCTTTAGGCGTTACGATGTTTCTTCCTGAAGAAGATCGATACAGCTATACTAAGCAACGCTTAGAAAGTCAAATCGCTAGTTTATTTGGGGGTAGGATTGCTGAAAGTTTAATTTTTGGACCGGAACAAGTAACTACCGGCGCATCAAACGACATTCAGCGAGCTACCGAAATTGCACGTAATATGATAACTAAATGGGGTCTTTCTGAACGACTTGGCCCATTAACTTATAGTCAAGAAAATGAAGAGGTCTTTTTAGGTCATCAAATTGCTAAAAATAGCAAATTTTCGGATGATACGGCACATTTAATTGACGAAGAAAGCCGAACCATTATCGATCGTAATTACAAGCTTGCTGAAACGCTTTTGCAAGAAAATATTGACAAACTACATCTCATGGCAGAAGCACTTATCAAATATGAAACCATAGATGCCGCACAAATCGATGACATTATGGCTGGCAAAACACCGCGTGAGCCCCAAGGTTGGAGTAATAACGGACATAAAACTGAAGTTTCGAAAGCTAAAACTTCCTCGCAATCAGATTCAACTACAGCATCTGGAACGGACGCTGCAAATGGTACTTTAAGTAATTAATGGATTAACCTTCAATGGTGAAAATTTACTGGTCTTTATCCGAACGCTACTTTTTAGGCTTATTTTTAGATCTCGTTGTTATGCTTCGAGATAATATATACACCATTAAATGAATACCCCAAATCATACGAGCAAACCAATGCGACAAAATACAGCTTGTCGCACAGAACCACATCGAAAATACTTTGGGACGGACGGTATTCGCGGCAAAGTGGGTATTTATCCAATTACACCCGAATTTGTCTTAAAGCTTGGCTGGGCAGTCGGTCGTGTTTTAGTTAATGGAAATAATAAAGTTCTTATTGGTAAAGATACCCGTATTTCCGGGTATATGTTTGAATCTGCTTTAGAAGCCGGCTTATCTGCGGCGGGAGTAGATATTTATCTTTTAGGCCCTCTACCAACGCCTGGCATTGCTTATTTAACCCAAGCGTTAGGAGCAAAAGCGGGAATCGTTATCAGCGCATCCCATAATCCTTATGAAGACAATGGTATCAAGTTTTTTTCAAATGAAGGTACCAAATTACCGGATGCCACTGAGTGTGCGATTGAAGCACAACTTGATGAGGCCAATTTTCATCTCGATACAGTTGAATCAGCTAAGTTAGGAAAAGCCTATCGCGTCAAAAGCGCAGCAACTCGGTATATTAATTTTTGCAAATCAACACTACCAAAAAATATAACACTGGGCTCTTTTCGAATTGTACTCGATTGTGCGAATGGTGCAACCTATCACATAGCGCCACAAATATTTTCTGAATTAGGGGCAAAAATAACTGTTTTAGGAGCAGAACCGAATGGATTAAATATCAATATGGGCTGTGGTTCTACTCAATTAAATATTCTACAAAAAAAAGTTTTATCGGAAAAAGCAGATTTAGGGATTGCTTTTGATGGAGATGGCGATCGCGTACTTATGGTTGACCATTGTGGGGAAATTGTCGATGGTGATGAATTATTGTTTTTACTGGCCAAAGATGGTGTTAACAAGCATACTATTAAAGGCGGCATCGTAGGAACAGCTATGAGTAATTTAGGATTAGAGCTGGCAATAAAAGAATTGGGCCTTGGATTTGAACGTACGTTGGTAGGAGATCGTTATGTCAATGAACGCTTACAGGAAAAAGAATGGCAGCTTGGTGGAGAAGCTTCTGGACATATTATTTTTCGAGATATTATTAACACCGGCGATGGGATTATTATTGCCTTGCAAATATTAGCTGTTCTTCAATCTGCCAAACAGTCGTTACACGATGCCAAAAAAGGGATGCGAAAATTTCCGCAAGTACTTATAAACGTTCCTACCCATCCTTCACTAATAAAAGAAATAACAGCGAATTTTTTCTTAAAAAATGCTATCGCTGAAGCAGAAAAGCTTTTAGCAAACCGGGGACGTTTGTTACTGCGTCCTTCAGGCACAGAACCTATAATACGTATTATGGTAGAAGGTAATGATACTCAGCAAATCCAAGCTATTGCCGAACATTTAGCTAAAATTGTTAATTCAACAAATGCAAACCTTAATAGTCGCATGCTAAAGTCTTGACAAATCAAAATAAGCCCATTAACCTCCTTTTACTTTTAATTATTGGAGTTCTAAATAAATGGATAGCGACAGTTGTAGTACTCACTTTACGCAGTACTCACTCACAGTAAGGTCATCATAGTTTTTCTCTGCTGCCCTTGCTTGAAATATTAAGCAGGCGGTGGTATCAATTAAACCATTAGGTTTTCTTATTCCCCCCCATATTTTTAAAATTTTTGTATTTTGTTAATCATAACAGGTATTTTTTCGCCTTTTTAAGAGAGAAACATCTCAAAAAAGTAATACCTACATAAACATGATGCAATTTTACATTACGCCAGAATACATTTTTTTATAAATTTCTGGTGGAGGTATTTATGCAAGCTAATATCAAGAAACGCCTATTGGCATTCTTTAGCAATGAGCTAACATCGGGACTCTTTCGTCGCCTCGGCTTCGCCCGTAAATTAGAAGGATTAGGAACATCTATTAGTAACCAAGATATACCTAAGCAATTCACTGAAAATTGCTTAGCTATTTCAGCGTTACCTCAAGCTAAGTTACTTCACAATTTAAACTCCAATATAGAAGGTCTAAGTATAATTGAAGCTGCGACCAAAAGAGCTAGTATTGGGCTAAATGAAGTAGAACATGAGAAACCTATTCCTTGGTGGACGCACCTTTGGTTATGTTATAGAAATCCCTTTAATTTGCTTCTGACGTTATTAGGAAGTATTTTTTATTTCACAGATGATACAACAAATACAATTATTGTAAGCATCATGGTTGTCATTTCTACATTATTACGTTTTTTTCAAGAAAAACGCTCTAATAATGCTGCTTCAAAATTAAAAGCCATGGTAAGTAATACTGCCACGGTACTGCGTCGCAATGACTTATCTGGCAAAGAAAAAAGCATAGTTTCGAGTAATAAAATTGAGATCCCAATTAATCAACTTGTACCGGGAGATATTATTTCTCTTTCAGCAGGAGATATGATTCCTGCTGACATTCGTCTTTTAAATGCAAAAGATCTTTTTGTCAGCCAAGCTACCTTAACAGGTGAATCTCTTCCCGTAGAAAAATTTACTGAACAGCAAGTTGTAGAAAATAAAAATTCTCTAGAGTTAAATAACTTATGCTTTATGAGTACGAATGTAGTCAGCGGTACAGCCACTGCAATTGTTATAGCAACAGGAAATCAAACCTACTTCGGTGCGATTGCTAAACGTCTTGCTACGCAAAATAGACTTCCGACTGAATTTGAAAAAGGAATTAACAGCGTTACGTGGATGTTGATACGCTTTCTGCTTGTCATGACCCCAATTGTCTTAGCGATTAATGGATTTGCTAAAGGTAATTGGATGGAAGCGGCATTATTTGCTCTCTCTATTGCTGTGGGTTTAACACCTGAAATGTTACCTATGATTGTAACTTCTACACTTGCTAAAGGCGCGGTGATATTAAGTCGCAAAAAAGTCATCGTTAAAAGATTAGATGCGATGCAAAATTTTGGTGCAATGAATGTTTTATGTACGGATAAAACGGGAACGTTAACGCAAGATAAAATCATTTTAGAACGCTATACTGATGTTTTTGGAAATCAAGATGAATCTTTGTTAGAAATCGCTTATTTAAACAGTTATTACCAAACCGGTTTAAAAAATTTACTTGATAAAGCTGTACTTGATCATGCCCAACTAACTAAAAAATTAAATATTGCGAATGAATACCAAAAAATTGATGAGATTCCCTTCGATTTTTCTCGTCGCCGTATGTCGGTAGTGCTTCAAAAAGGCGAAAATCACCATCTACTTATTTGTAAGGGCGCTTTAGAAGAAATCCTATCTGTTTGTAGATATGTACGTACCGCAGGTTCTATTTACCGATTAACACCTAATCTTTTAGAACGTATCCATGAGATCACTAAGCAGTTTAATCAAGAAGGTTTACGTGTGGTTGCTGTTGCTACACGCGAACTTCCTAAAGGAAATACTGCTTATGGAGTAAAGGATGAAACTGAATTGACTTTGCAGGGTTACGTTACCTTTCTTGATCCTCCCAAAGAAACTGCAGGTACAGCCATTAAAACATTGCAAGAAAAAGGCATTGCAGTCAAAGTTCTTACAGGTGATAACCATTTAGTAGCACTTAAAGTTTGTAAAGAAGTCGATTTAGAAGTTAAAGGAGTTTTACTTGGCAATGAAATGGACAATATGAATGATGAAGAATTAGGTATTTTAATTAAAAAAACCACCCTCTTTGCAAAATTATCGCCTATACAAAAAGAACGTTTAGTTCAGATATTGCGTAGTCAAGGAAATGTCGTTGGTTTTATTGGAGATGGTATTAACGATGCTCCCGCATTACGCGCAGCTGATATTGGAATTTCAGTTGATTCGGCGGTGGACATTGCTAAAGAATCTGCGGATTTAATTTTACTTGAAAAAAGTCTCATGGTTTTAGAAGAAGGGGTTATAGAAGGCAGAAAAACATTTGCCAATATGCTGAAGTATATCAATATGACAGCCAGTTCTAACTTTGGTAATGTTTTTTCAGTGATGGTTGCGAGTGCATTTATTCCTTTCTTACCTATGCTGCCACTCCATTTATTAATGCAAAATTTGCTATACGATGTTTCTCAAATCGCTATTCCTTTTGACAATGTAGATAAAGAACAGATTGCAAAACCGCAAAAATGGAATCCGCGTTATATGTTACGATTTATGGTTACTTTTGGACCTACCAGTTCGATATTTGATATGACTACCTTTTTCCTCATGTGGCATGTTTTTGGGGCGAATAGCACTGCACATCAAACTTTATTCCAATCAGGTTGGTTCGTTGAAGGATTGCTTACTCAGACATTGGTTGTACATATGATTCGCACACGCAAACTGCCATTTATTCAAAGTCGCGCTGCATGGCCTTTAGCAATGATGACATTATTTATTGTATGCATTGGTATTTTCTTACCCATGGGTCCTTTAGCACATGACTTTACGTTTCAAGCATTACCATTGGCTTATTTCCCTTGGTTAGTTATTACTTTATTTGCTTATATGTTACTAACACAAGGCGTAAAAGTATTGTATTCACGCCGATTTGGATGGCAATAAATATCGGAAAGTATTCAACCCCTATTTTTTTAGAACACAACAATACAAAAATAAACAAAGGTATGAGAAATCATACCTTTGTTATAGGTAATTTTTTATTCTACAGTCACTGATTTTGCAAGATTTCGAGGCTGATCAACGTCTGTCCCCTTGAGAATTGCAACGTGATACGCTAGAAGCTGTAAAGGAATAGTAAAGATGAGAGGACTAAGCACATCGCTTGCTTTTGGCAATACGATAGTTTCATAAACTTCGGTGTTTTCTTCTTCTAAAGGATCTTGTACGAATAAAATAACTTGCCCGCCACGTGCAAATATTTCTTGGATTGTTGACTTCAATTTACCTAGTAAAGTATTGGAAGGTAATAGCGCAACAACTGGCATATTGCTATCTACTAAAGCAAGAGGCCCATGTTTTAATTCACCGGCAGGATAAGCTTCCGCATGAATATAAGAAATCTCCTTTAGCTTAAGCGCACCTTCCAATGCAACAGGAAAGTAAATACCGCGCGCAATAAATAATGCATCTGATTTATCCACAAATACTTTCGCTAATCGTTGAATTGACGCATCTAATGTTAATGTTTCTTCTAAAAGCCTAGGTAATCTACGCAATTGATTAACCCATTCTTCTTCTTGCTTTTCATCCCAGCCATGGTGTCGACCTAAAAGGGCTGTTAGCAATAAAAGAACCGTCAGCTGTGTAGTAAAAGCTTTTGTCGAAGCAACTCCAATCTCAGGTCCTGCGCGCGTTAATAATACAAAATCTGATTCTCGTGCCATTGCACTTTCTGATACATTACAAATTGTTAATGTTGCTGCATATTTTTTAGTCTTTGCCTCTCGTAATGCTTCTAAAGTATCTGCAGTTTCACCCGATTGCGATAAAGTAATAAACAGGGTATTTGGTTCCACTAATACAGAACGATAACGAAATTCACTCGCAATATCGACTTGACAAGGGAGCCCCACCAAAGTTTCTAACCAATGTCGTGCAATTAAACCTGCATGATAACTCGTACCACAAGCCACTATTTGTATTCGACAAATATTGGCAAGTCGATCAACTGCTTGAAAGCCACAAACTTTATCTAAAACCTGATGATTATCGTGGATACGACCTTCTAATGCAGCATTAACCGCTTCTGGCTGTTCAAAGATCTCTTTTTCCATGAAGTGTCGATACTTTCCTTTACTGATAACCTCATTCTGTAACAAAGAATGGTGGGGAACACGATGAACAATTTCACCTTTACTATCATAAAGTGTCACTTTTTCAGAACTAACATGTGCAACATCTCCTTCGTGTAAATAAATAAATTGCTGCGTAACCGGTAATAAAGCTAAATGATCAGACGCGATAAAATTCTCTCCAATTCCTAATCCAATAACTAATGGACTACCTTTACGTACCGCAATTAAATCGTTAGGGGAATGTTGATATAAAAAAACCAGTGCAAAAGTGCCTTCTAATTGTTGGATAGTATTTAAAACTGCCGCTAAATAATCCTTGTTTTTTTTAAGTTGTTGATCCAACAAATGAGCAATGATCTCAGTATCAGTTTCTGATTCAAAGTGATAACCTGCTTTAATTAAAGCGTGCCGTAAAGCTAAATAGTTTTCAATAATTCCATTATGAACTATAGCAATAGTTGCCCCTGACATATGAGGATGCGCATTAGTTTCATTGGGTTTACCATGTGTAGCCCAACGGGTATGAGCAATACCAATATTCCCTGATAATACTTCAGATGTTATCTCTTTTTCTAAAGCTGCCACTTTTCCTACACTACGACAACGTTGTATTTGATTGTTGGAATCGATTATCGCAAGGCCCGCTGAATCATAGCCTCGATATTCTAGTCGTTTTAAACCCTTAATGAGGATAGGCACAACATTACGTTGTGCCACAGCAGCAACAATCCCACACATAGTAACCCTCCGAAACAGCACAAATGGCTTGATTTTTTTGTTAAACGTCTAAACTTAGATTTTAGACTTTATACTTAAGCATCGTCATTATTAAACCTAACACTTCCTTCATCTAAATAAGGTATAGTATTTATCCATAAACACTTTTATCTATATTATGAGTTATCCATCTGTTTCAATCTAGCTTTTTATTACTCAAAACTTAAGATGTGCTGCCAATTGTGCTAGGATGAGAGAAAAGCATTGTTTTAAAATATCGTAACGGAGCATACATAGCGTATGTGGGTAACGAAACGCAGAAAAACTATTCTTTTTAGCCACACCATCCAATTGGCAACACGTCTTAAGTTACACTCTAATAATGGATATAATTACTAGACTAAAAAAAGCAATATTAGGAATGGCTCGTTGGTTTTTTCCCTATACTTGCATTTTATGTAGTGAAGTGACAAAAAGAGAAATTGACCTATGTCTTGAATGTGAAAAAAGCTTACCGTGGTTAGGCCATGTTTGTATTCATTGCACTGCACCCTTATGCTTTGAATCAAACGCCGTTTGTGGTACCTGCTTAAAAAAACCCTTTCCGTTCTCCAAAACCTGTATACTTTTTTCATATACAGAACCTATCAGAAAATTAATCACAGGAATTAAATTTCAGAGACGCTTACTTTATGCAAATATTCTTGGAAACTTATTAGCAGAAAAGCTAACATTGCTCTATCAAAATGAGAATTTACCCGAAATACTTATTCCTGTACCTTTATATAAAAAACGTTTGCATCAAAGAGGCTTCAACCAAGCTATGGAGCTAGCTAGACCCATTCGTAAAAGGTTAAATATTCCTATCGATTATAAAAGCTGTCAACGCATACACAATACGGCAGCACAAACTACTTTACCTGCCAATCAACGTAGCACTAACGTCAAAAATGCATTCGCCGTCTTAGAGCAAAAAAATGTAAGGAACAAACATATAGCGATACTCGATGACGTTATGACTACAGGTCATACCCTCATCGAGTTTAGTCGCCCTTTATATGATGCAGGTGTAAAAAAAATAGATGTATGGTGTTGTGCACGCACTTATTTAGGCAGCTTTTAAACCTACTCTATTAAGTTGAAGTATTAATTTACCTTAATACTGTTCTTCACGCTCGCGATGACGATGAGCCCCACCACCATTGCCGCCCCCAGAACCCATACCGCCTGTACGACGTCTATGGCCTCCTGCGCCTCCTCCATTTCGACCGCCGCTTCCCCCACGATTACCACCACCACTTGAATCAGGTGGATTCGCTTCTGAAACCGTAATAGTACGTCTTTCGTGAGTACTACCATGTAAACGTTCAATGGCCTCTTTCGCCTCTTCAGGAGCTGACATTTCAACAAAACCAAAACCTTTACTGCGACCACTATGGAAGTCTCGAATGACTTTAACAAACTTTACTTCACCAAAGGGTTCAAAAAGTGCTCTCAAGCCATCGTCATCGACGCTATAGCTTAAACCACCTACATACAATCTTTTATTCACGTAAAACCTCCAAAAGGCTAAAAATGGCCACCTCTACGATATCATCGCTTACACGCTTCTAACTATAGCCCGTGGCAGAGATAAACTAAACGCCCTCATAGTAACACAGGAGCGTCCGCTAGGGTATAGAGCGATTAAGCTTGTATTAATACTATCTTTTGGGATAGAAAGGACCTTTTTCAAAGGATGGGTGAAGAGGGTCTTTACGTCCATTTATTAAAATTAGCAAAACCTCTAATATTAAATGTTACTCTAAAAAGCTACGTAACATCCAAGCATTCTTTTCATGCACTTGCATTCGATCTGAAAGCAAATCGACAGTCACCTGATCCTCTGTTTTTTCTATTTCTGGTAATAGCCCCCGCGCTAAACGTACAATAATCTGATTGTCGTCAACCAGCTGAGTTAACATTACTTTTGCTTCTATACGCTTATTTCCAATCGCTTCTTTAATTTCACTTAGTTTTGCAAAATCCGCATAACTAGCCGGTACAAAAAAACCTAATGCGCGCACGCGTTCTGCAATTGTATCGCCCGCATTCCAAAGATCAATATATTGTTCTTCAAATAAACTGTGTAATGGTTGAAACATTGGTCCAATTACATTCCAATGAAAGTTATGTGTTTTTAAATACAAAACAGAATTATTGGCTAAAAGCTTGATTAACCCTTTTGCTGTTTTTTCCCTTTTTACTTCAGTCAAACCTGTATTGAGCGTTTCTTTCATAATAGAGTCTCCACTTCATAATTAAAAAATTTTTACTCATCATCATCATCGTCGTCATCATCATCAGACAATGAAACCAAATTACTATTTTGCCGAATTAAGTAATTTCTTCGTTGCAAATAAGCATTGCGTTGAAATACATACGGATCAAATGACACTTGCCTAATTGTTTGGTCAAAATCTAATAATTGCGCTCTTGCATTGATAAAGCTTCCTGCTGATAAACCATTACGCCAGGACATGTCGTTAATATAGGGGTACACTGAAAAAACACCATAATTAATTGGCCACGAAATTGCATCACGTATAGTACGAGGACCTAAAATAGGCACAACAAAATAAGCTGAAGATTTATATCCCCACTTTGCTAAAGTCAAACCAAAATCCTGTGCATGAGGAGGTAAATTAATACGGCTGGCTACATCGATAAATCCCCCAATCCCTATTGTTGAATTGATCAATAATCGCCACGTATCTCCCGTTGCACCATAAAAATCAGCTTGTAATAAATCGTTAATAATAGTAGGAACTTGTTCTAAATTGCTGAAGAAATTGCTAATACCCTTCGTTATAGGCCAAGGTAAAATGGTTTTATATACTGTAGCGATAGGTTTAAAAAAAATTTTATCTAAGGTCTGGTTCAGTTTAAAAGCATGGCGATTATAATTTTCATATGGATCATTAGTTGCATCTTTTGCAAAAGATGGCGAAGCTAGTATTAACAGAAGACATAACCCTAACGTTTTGTTAAGCATAAATGCACTTACCCCTAAAACTTAATTTATATTTTTAATTAACACTCATCTAAGTAT